>NZ_JPII01000047.1:0-107841 GCF_000832025.1 Shewanella sp. cp20
CTATACGGACTCTGCCTTGTATAAATAACCTACAAAATGCTGCAGAAACAAACAGGAAAGGTCAACAGACCCTAGTAATCGAGCGCCTGCTTGAGTGCTGAATCATCCAGGAGCAGCCTAAAATCCGGAGGCAGTTGCGCATCAACCGTGCCGCTGGCGATCGCCCAGCGCGCCTGAGCATGTAAATTTGAGAGTAGCGAGTTATTTAAAGATAGCCGAAATACATAATCATTCCACGCCCACTCCAGCTCTGGCTGTGAAATATTCAGGTAGTCACTAATGATCTGTTTGGCGTTTTCAGGATGTTGATTAATAAAGTTTTGTGCGCTCTTTAACGCCCGCAGAATATCGGCGTGTTGCTGCTGGTGTAGTTTGGCGTTGACGGCCGAGGTCACCAGGTTGAAGGAGAGGTTATAGATCCCTTTGCCCGGATATTGATAGATAGCATCGCCATGCTCCTCAATTAACTTGTAGCCGAAAGGTTCCCAAACTGAGATGGCATCTACGTCACCGGCCAGCAGTGCTGGCCCTAACGCCTGGGGGGACATAAAGACCTTGTGAAAATCCTGTTGCTGGTGACCGCTGATGATCATAAATGCATCGGCAAAAAACTCGCTGGAGCTGGCCTTGACCATGCCGATTTTTTTTCCACTTAACTGAGTCATGCTTTTAGGCTGCTCGTCGTTGAGGGTGAGGAGTTTCAGGTCGTTGTCCGATTCGACGAAACTGGCTAACAAGCGAAAATCGCTGCGATCGAAGCCGTTAAACATGATCACTGATTCAGAGCTGGTGGCGATATCGGCGACGCCCTGTATCATCGCCTGAAAGCAGAGATGGCCGCCCCGCAGGGGGATAAGCTCGATATCCAGGTTGTAGGGCTTAAAGAGTTCCAGCTCTCTGGCGATGATCAGTGGGGCACTTAAGGGAGTGGTAGAGGTGGCAATCTTTAGCTTAATCGGGGGCTCCACGGCGGGCGCCTTGCCTCCCCACCAACTGACCGATAAGAGGCCCGTCAAGACCAATACCAGAAGCACAATTCCCTTAGCTTTCATCGTAAAAGATTATCCCTACAAAAAGTACTGACACTTTAGTTTAGTTGTTATTGACCGACAGCGGCGAATATTTCACCAATAGGTATTATATCTTGCTTTTACCCCCTGTTTATTCCACTAAAGTATGCATTTCTAGGTAGTTAGCGGCTTTGACAAAAGGTTTTGAATGGGCGAGATTTAAGGAGTTGTCATATTTTTCTGTCACTTGCCCTAAGGTGATCGCCATGAACGCCATATTTGCCCTGCTTCGCAAGTTTAAAATTGCCCACCGTTTGCTATTCATGTTGCTGTTGGCCATCGTCGCCACCGGCATCATGTTTGTGTTTGCGCTGGCCAACATTGAAGAGGTCCTAGTTAAGGAGAAACAGGCCAAGTTATCGGCGCTATCCGATGTAGGTGAGAAGGTGATCAGCCAGTTCTATGAGGCGGCACAAGCTGGCACCATGAGTACGGAAGAGGCTCAGCGCAGTGCTATCGCAGCCTTGGATGCCCTGAGGTATGAGGGAAACGAATATTTCTGGACCATAGACAGACAAGGGGTCATGGTGCAGCATGCCTTTGCCAAGAAGCTGGTAGGCACCAATGTTTTGGGGATGAAAGACCCCAATGGTGTCAGGCTATTTGAGAAGATGGTGACAGGCACGGCCAATAGCGATTATGCGTTGATCGAATATATGTGGAATCGCCCCAACGCCTCCGCGCCGAGTCCTAAGATGAGTGTGGTCAAGCGTTTCCCGCCCTGGGGCTGGATCGTGGGGACGGGCATCTATGTCGATGATATTGATGAGGAGATGCAGGCCTTTATCGGCAAGTATCTCCTGATCTGCGTCGCGGTCTGGCTGCCTGTGATTCTGATCTTAGGGGCTATCTCCCGTAGTATCTCAGCGCCCATGGCCGATACCATAGCCGCCTTTGAAAATATCGCTCGCGGGGAGGGGGATCTTACCCTGAGACTGGAAGAATCTGGCCGCGACGAACTCAAACAGGTGGCGGCGAGCTTTAACGAGTTTGTCGCCAAAATTCAGGCCCTGGTAAATTCGGTGAGTGCCTCCGTGAGCCACAGCCGAGAGCTGGCCGAAGGTTTAGCCGATATTTCAGCCCAAGCCAGTGCGGTGACGGCCAATATGCAGGCGGAGACCCAAAGCGTCGCCACGGCCATCAACGAGATGTCCATGGCCTCCTCAGAGGTAGCCTCGAATGCCCAGCTCGCCGCCGACAGTGCTGGCAGCGCCGATGGTGAGGCCGACAATACCGTGGCCGTGGTCGATGGCGCCGTGGCTAAGATTAAGGGCCTGTCGAATGAGCTAGAGGTAACCGCCGATGAGGCGCAGGCGCTGCAGATAAGCTCAGGCAAGATAGGACAGATCCTGGATGTGATTGTCGGTATCGCCGAACAAACTAATCTGTTGGCGTTAAATGCCGCTATCGAGGCGGCAAGAGCCGGCGAGGCGGGACGCGGCTTTGCCGTGGTGGCCGATGAGGTGCGTACTCTGGCGAGCCGAACCCAGGAGTCGACTCAGGAGATCAATGCCATTATTGAGGCGATTCGCGCCTCGGTAGACAGTGTCAACGCCTCGGTGGCCAGAGCCAAGTCACAGTCGGAGCAGACGGTAGGTGAAACCAGTCAGGTGGTTGAGGCGCTGCAAACCATCAAGTCTTCTATCAGACAGATCTCAGACATGAATATTCAGATCGCCACCGCGACGGAAGAACAGAGCGCGGTGATCGCCGAACTGAATATGAATGTGACCCGTATTAACGATATATCGCTGGAGAATCAGCAGAAGAGTGAAGAGATTGGCAGTACCAGTGAGCAGATAAAATCGGGTTCGGCGGATCTCGAGTCGCTTATCTCGACTTTTAAGCTGTAGTGAAAAAATAACCTGCCCGGCGGCAGGTTATTTAGTTTGCGTCGACGTTTGTTGCATGATCTCCAGTACGCGGTCGTAGGAGATGCCATATTCGCGGGACAGATTAATGACCTTAGTCTTATAGGTTTGAATGTTTTCCTGACGGGCGAGGTTGGCCTGCTCTTCGTCAACCAAATTGCCCACGACTTCTTGCAAGATCAGCAGTCTGCGTAGGTTAAAGTCTAATGTTCTAAGATATTTATCCATCTGCGCATGGGTTCGCGCCTGACTCAGTTCGCTGCTATTTTTTTGCTCGTAACCATATTTGTCGAGCGCAGCCATTGCATCATGTAAATCGATATGATCTGTCATTATTTTCCACTATTGCTTGGTCGATATTGGCTAATATCGACGGGTCTGTTAGTCAGGATATTGTTGTATTATCTTGATGATTAAATCGCCAATCTATATTAGCGAAGGCACATTCTAAAACCGATTGAATTTAAATTCATCTAATTTTCATTTTATATGTGCCTTGTTATAGTAACTTAACTTTTCTTTGTCCTGCAGGGAGGCTGCAATGCAAGATTTACTGCCCGATCTCTTTGACCAATATGAGACACAATTGTCGCTGTTGGCGCCCCATTATCGACAGTTTGGCCAGAAGCGTATCTTCTGGGGCGAGGTGGTTACGGTGAAGTGTTTCGAAGACAACTCTAAGGTCAAGCAACTGCTGGCACAGCCTGGTGAAGGCAGGGTGCTGGTGGTGGATGGCGGTGGCTCTAACCGTCGTGCGCTGCTTGGCGACATGATAGCGCAGAGTGCAGTGGACAATGGTTGGAGTGGCATAGTGATCAATGGCTATGTGCGTGACGTGGGCGCGTTAGCACAGATGCCCATTGGAATTCAGGCACTTGGCGCGAACCCCATCAAGACGGATAAGCGGGATATTGGCGATGTCAACGTTACGCTAGAGATAGATCGCGTTATAATTAAGCCAGGTATGATGCTATATGCCGACGATAATGGCGTTGCCCTATCGTCAGAGCAGTTGGATCTTTCGCAATTGGCCTAATGGGTCATTGCTCACCCTTACCAGACGGAACCTGTTATGAAATTTGTAAAATGGCTAGTGATCGTTTTTGCCTCGCTTTTTATATTACTGATCGCCTATCTCACACTCATCTTCGACCCTAATGACTTTAAGCCGCAAATTGTCGAGGCGGTAAAGAAGCAGACGGGACGCGATCTGCTCATCAATCAAGATCTCAGCTGGACCTTTTTCCCCAGCATAGGCATCACCCTTGGTGACATCAGCCTCTCGAACCCCAAAGGCTTTAAACATGACACCATGCTCAAGGTCGATGGCATAGTGGCCGAGGTAGCACTGTTACCGCTTTTGAGTAAAGAAGTGGAGATCGCTCAGCTTAACTTAGATGGCCTGACACTAAACTTCGACAGCTACAAGAATGGCCGCAGCAGCATGGACGGCCTGACCTCAGGTAGCGAGAAAGGCAGCGATAAAGCAGAGGGCAAGGCTGATACATCAGGCGCTGCCCAGGGGAGTGTGCAACTTAGCAGCCTGAATATCGGCGGCATCGCGATCACTAACACTCAGGTTAATCTCTATGACGAGGCGACAGGCCAGGTTCAGGCGCTGAGCCTAGAGTCGTTAACCTTAGGCGAGTTCACTCTGGGGCAATTTGCCGATCTGGGTTACAAGTTCTCCATGACGCAGCCCGATATGAAGGTGAGTAGCCAAGGTAAAGGTCAGATTAAGGTCGATACCAGCCTGGCCAAAATTGCCATCAAGGATTTTGAGATTGAAAATACCCTCGAAGGGGATGCCATTCCCAATAAGCGCATGAACATTAATCTCACCACAGGCCTAGAGCTGGATAATAATGCCAAGACCATGGCGCTGGTGATTTCTAGCCTGAATATCGAGCAGATTAAGGCTCAGGGCAAATTGTCGGTTAATTACGGCGGCAAGGTGCCCGATGTGGTGGCTGCCATGAGCTTTGGTGATATCGACGTGACCCCCTTTATGGCAAAAGATGAGGCCGCAAAAGGTGAGGACAAGACGGCTGAAGGTAAGGCCAGTGGGCCAGCTAAGGAGCCAGATCTTACCGGCATGAAGGCGGTCAACCTCAAGCTGGATCTCGACGCCAAGTCGGTGATTGCCGATAAGATCAAGACAGAAAACTGGCTGATGAAGCTTACCCTTAAGAACGGGGTATTGGACGTTAGTCAGCTCAGCGCAGATCTCTATCAGGGTAAGTTGCTTGCCAGCGCTCAGTTAGATGGCCGTAAACCTGTTGCCAGCTATCGCTTTAACAAGAAGATCTCCGGCATCAAGGTGCGTCCACTGTTAACCGATGCCGCCGAGGTCGACATGTTGGCCGGTACCACTAACTTCGAGGTGGCAGGAACAGGCTTCAGTCTGATCCCCGACAACATCAAACGCAATCTTAACGCCAAGGGGCAGTTCGAGGTCGCCGATGGCGCGCTGTACGGGGTGAACATCCCTCAGATGCTGCGCGATGCCAAGGCGAAACTCGGCGGTAACTTAAATGCCGCCTCAAGCGGTGAAAAGAAAACCGACTTCACCAGCCTGACCGGCAGCTTTACCATGGCTAAGGGGATAGTGACCAACCCGGATCTCAACATGGCATCGCCATTGATCCGCCTGCAGGGTAAGGGCAATGTAAATCTACTCTCTGAGGCGATCGATTATGCCCTTAAGACCTCGGTTGTCGGTTCGCTAGAGGGCCAGGGCGGTGCGGAGAAAGATGTGCTCTATGGCGTCGACATTCCATTTGCCATAGGCGGTACCATAGGCGAGCCTAAGTTCTCACTGGATACGGCAGCCCTGTTTGATGCCAAGCTCAAGAAGGAAACCGAGAAGGCGACCGACGAGCTAAAAGACAAGCTGTTTAAGAAGCTAGGTGGCTTGTAACGGCTGTGATTGGCTGAGCCTAAAGGCCAGTAGAAAGCCAGCATTGATTGGCTCAACAAAAAGATTGGCTTAACGATAGGATGGGCCTAACAATAAAAAAGCGATGCCTAGGCATCGCTTTTTTGTTTTCATTCATCGCCCCTAAAGGCGATCATCTATCAATCGGTAAGATTAAAACCGGATTATTATACCAATCACAGTAAACATGTGATCAGAAATAGCGCAGGAAAAACGCTTGAGAACAAAGCAGGATTTTTAGATAAGTAGTTATTCTACAATTAAAAATACTAATACAGTTATCGAGCGTTTTAACAAGCTAGAATGATCAATTATTTATTACGATTGGTATTAAACCCGAGACTTGGTCACATCCACATACAGGGTCAGCTTCTGCCCCGGTTGCAGGTATTTCTTGGTCGATAGGCTGTTCCATTTCACCAATTGGTTTACGCTGACATTAAACTTACTGGCGATCTTTGCCAGGGAGTCGCCCGAGCGTACCGTATAGTTCACCGTGCGGGTAACTGCCTTGCCGTTACCTTTTTGCCAGATCACCAGTTTCTGTCCGATAGAGAGGGGATCCTTTGGCGCCATGCCATTCCACTTGGCCAGCTTAGCGACGCTCACCTTGTGCTGCTTGGCTATCAGCCAGAGTGAATCGCCAGATTTTACCTTGTAAGTCAGCTTATAGCCGCTACCGCCTGACTGACGCTTCTGCAGGCGCTGCTCGGCCGATAGCAGATATTTAGCCGGATCCTTGGATGATACAGGGATCAACAGGTGCTTACCGGCGATGATGCGGTTGTTCTTGATATCGTTCACCGCGCGAAGGGCCGATGGCGTGGTATTGAAGCGCTTAGCGATCAGCCCGAGGCTATCGCCGGACTTAATCTTGTAACGCTGCCACTTGAGGCGTTGGTCCTTATCGCTGGCGGCCAACTTGGTTTCAAACAGTTCCGCGTGCTCCAGCGGCACCACCAGACGATGTGGGCCTTCCGGCGCCGTGGCCCACTGATTAAAACCTGGGTTGAGCGAATGCAGTTCATTGAGCTTCATTCCGGCCATGTCGGCGGCCAGGGCCAGATCGATCTGGCTGCCCACATCGACAACCTTGAGCTGTGGCTGGTTCGGGATGGGGTAGAGGGAGATCCCATAGTCATCGGCGTTGGCTATGACATCGGCAAGCGCCAGTAGCTGAGGCACGTAGCGCTCTGTCTCTCGTGGCAGATCCAGTGCCCAGAAGTCGGTTGCCAGCCCCTTGGCCTGATTGCGTTTGACCGCATTGAGCACCCGCCCTTCGCCCGTGTTATAGGCGGCGATGGCGTACAGCCAGTTGTTGTGGGTCTTCTGATAGAGATACTCCATCATGTCCAGTGCGGCAACGGTGGCGGCGGGTACATCGCGGCGACCGTCGTACCACCAGTTCATCTCCAGACCGAAGTGCTTGGCCATGGGGGCGGTAAACTGCCACAGGCCAGAGGCCGCGCCATGGGAGTAGGCGAAAGGATCGAAGGCGCTTTCGACAATCGGCAGCAGCGCCAGTTCTATGGGCAGTTTACGCTTCTCAATCTCTTCGACAATAAGATACATGAAGGGCTCGGCGCGCTCCGATACCCTGGCTAGGTGCTGAGGATGCTTCAGATACCAGTTACGGTACTGATTAACCAGTTTTTGATCCGGCACTGGCAAGCTGAGGCCAAGGCGGATGCGTTGCCATACGTCGGTGATCTGAATCGGTTCAGGCTCGACAGGGGCTGTGACTTGAGGCTCGACGACCACGGGCGCTGTGGCGGGCGTCGGCGTGGCCGGTTCCGGCTGGGTAAAGCTTTGACAGCCTGCAAGCAGGGAGAGTCCCCCTGCAACCAGGACAATGGGTAAGCGCATCGACAATAATTCCTTACTTTTGGGTCCCTCTCGGAATGCGAAAACCCTCAGGCTCGCTCTGCGGGGACTTAATTAGCGCGCCATTGTATAGGAATTATCAGAAGTTGTCCTTCCATTGACGTAGAAGCGTGAAACTGGTGTCGTTATCTGTCACATCTTGAGCGAAATGACGACTGAGGTTCTGCTTGATGCTTGGTTGCTCGGGGCGAAGGAAGGGGTTGATCTGTTTCTCTACACCTATGCTGGTAGGGAGACTCGGCTCGTTTCGTTCTCGAAGCTGTTTAACCTTGTTGGTGTGGGCTATGAGCGCTTCATTGTCATCCTCGACCGTCAAGGCAAAGGCCAGGTTGGCTTGGGTATATTCGTGAGCGGGATAGACTAGGGTGTCATCATCGAGCTGAGCCAAGGTCAGCAGCGATTGTCGCATCTGGGCGGGTGTCCCCTCAAACAGGCGACCACAGCCTGCGCTAAACAGGGTGTCGCCGCAGAAGAGATGATCGTCAATCAGGTAGGCGATATGCCCCAGGGTGTGGCCGGGAAGGTGAAAAATCTTGGCCTCACTGTCGAGTTTTTCGGGTTTAACCACACGTGTCTGACCCGAGATAGGATGGTTGATCCCCTTGATATTTTCGTTATCTGGCCCGTACACGGTGAGCTTATGGTCGTGCTGCGCCTGAAGCTCAGCGATGCCACCTGTGTGATCGCTGTGGTGGTGGGTAATTAAGATGCCATCGAGCACAATTTGATGCTGCTGGAGATAGTCTAATACAGCACTGGCATCACCGGGATCGACCACATAATAGCCTCGGCTCTCTTTTGCATGAATGAGCCAGATATAGTTATCGTTGAAGGCGGGGATAGGGGTAACAGTATGCATACTCGTCTCTTACTGGGATTGGGTGACACGGATTTAGTTTACTGAGCAAAGCTATTGCGTGTATAGCGCTTTAGGGATTTAATACTAAAATAGTCAAATCATTAGGGAAACCGGAAAAGTGAGTTGCGGAGTGGCCAGTGTCCTTTAATGTGATAAAACCCCAGACTTGGCAGGAGTTGCCCAACGGCTTGTGGCTGCAAGAGGCCATAGAGGATAAGCTGATGCCCTGGTGGCCCAAGGTGTTTGGCTATCATATGCTCTGCATGGGGCCCCTAAGCCATGCCTTAGAGAAGCCGAACCTGCCTATCGGCCGGGAGTTTTCCCTGTGTGAGTCTGCCCTGTGCTGCCTGCAGGGGGAGTATTCCCGTCTGCCGATTCAAAATGGGGTGATCGACGCCGTGGTCTGCTCCATGTTGCTCGATTTCGAGGCCAATCCCTATAGCGTGCTACGGGAAAGTGACCGAGTGCTTATCTCGGGGGGCTACCTGTTTATCATAGGCTTTAATCCGTTGAGTCCTGCTTTCTTAGGCAAGATGTTGCCCAGTCGTCAGGAAAAATTACCCTGGAGTGGCCGTTTTTTCACCCCTGCAAGGGTGAAGGACTGGCTGGGGCTGTTGGGTTATCAGGTGGTGGGCGATGAGCGTCTGGTTTACCATCATCTGCTGAGCGAGATCCGCGGCGACTCAATCTGGCAGCATGCGCTGCAGGCCTGGCTGCCTGGTAGTGGCAGCGTCTATATCTTGGTGGCCCGTAAACTCGATTCGCCCTTGACGCCTATCATGGATAGGCAGAAGGTGCGTCAGCCTAAGTGGTCGACCGCGCCGACGGCGGGGCGGGTCAAGCAGTTTAGGTCTAAGTAGTTAGGTCTAAGTAATCAGGTTTAAGCAATCAGGCTTAAGTCATTAGCCGTTAACTGTTAGTCCTTGGGTTGATAGCCGGTATCGACTGCGCTCGGACTGGCCTCGGCGGCCTCTCGCGCCAGGGTATCGCAGCGCTCATTTTCGATATGGCCCGCGTGACCCTTCACCCAGCGCCAGTCTATCTTGTGTTGGTTAGTGGCGGCATCGAGGCGCTGCCAGAGGTCGACGTTTTTTACCGGCTCCTTGGCGGCGGTGAGCCAGCCGCGCTTCTTCCAGCCATGGATCCATTGAGTGATCCCCTGCCGCATATATTGGCTGTCGCTGGTGAGAATGATCTCACAGGGCTCCTTAAGGGCCTCAAGGGCCATGATGGGAGCCAGAAGCTCCATGCGATTATTGGTGGTCAGGGCAAAGCCACCACTGAGTTCTTTCACATGGGCCCTATATTTCATCACGACCCCATAGCCGCCGGGGCCTGGGTTGCCCAGGCAAGAACCATCGGTAAAGATTAACAGTTGTTTCAGTCCGTGCATCAAGTTGCTACCATAGCGAATTCGGACTGCAGTATACCCAATATTTTTTTGTAAAAGCGTGTAATTATATGAATATTATCTCCAATGCTAAGCGCCAAGTGATTCTCGATACCGAAACCACGGGTATGAACCAGGGGGCCGGTGCCGTCTATTTTGGCCATCGTATTATCGAGATAGGCTGTGTCGAAGTGATTAACCGTAAGCTGACCGGCCGCCATTTTCACGAATATATCAATCCGATGCAGGCGATCGACGAAGAGGCGATCACCGTCCACGGCATCACCAACGAGTTTGTGGCCGATAAGCCGACCTTTGCTCAGGTCGCCCCAGCCTTCCTCGAATTTATCGACGGCGCCGAGATTGTGGCACACAACGCGAACTTCGACGTGAGCTTTATGGATCATGAGTTTTCGCTGCTTACGCCTAAGGGACCCAAGACGACAGATATCTGTCAGGTGCTGGATTCCCTGGAGATCGCCAAGTTTCTCCACCCCGGTCAGAAGAACAACCTCGACGCCCTGTGTAAGCGTTACGGCATAGATAACTCGCGCCGTGAACTCCACGGGGCTTTGTTGGATGCCGAGATCCTGGCCGATGTTTACCTCATCATGACCGGGGGACAAACCAAGTTTGAACTTTCAAATGAAAAGCCGGGGCAGGAGAGTGGCGGCATCATACGTCTGGCTCAAAATCGCGCAAACCTTAAAGTGATCGGCGCAACGGCCGATGAACTGAATATGCATGAGCAAAGATTAGATTTGGTCGAAAAATCAGGACAATGTATTTGGCGAGGATAAACGTCATTTTATGAAAAATTGGCTGCTGCGCGCGATTCTTACCTCAGGATTAATGCTGCTCTGTTTGAACGCCACCGCCCAGGTGGTGCCTTCTTCCCAGGCGAGCGAGCTTAAAAATCGTTTCAGAATCGATCATATGGTCGATGAACTGACCCTGTTTGTGCAACGGGAGTATGGCAGCGCGCCAGTGATCATAGTGCAGCCCGACGGTAGCAAGTGGTATGTCTCCCGTCATCCCGAGTCGGTGCAGTGGGTCGACGGCCTTAGCGGCGACATCATTACCATCAAATCCCCCATGCCGGGGCCTTGGCAACTGCTGGGTAAAGTCGCCAAGGGCTCTAAAATCGATAAGGTGTCCAAACTGGGCATAGAGGTCGATCCCATGCCACAGCCTCTCTATCAGGGCGAGCGTATCAGGATCACCGCTAAGTTGTTGGGTGACGAGCAGCGCATGCGTATGCCGGGGTTGGATTACCTGGTGGACTGGACGGCGAAATTTATCAGTGAGCACAGACCCGGAGACGAGAACTTTGCCGCCGGTACCCTGATTGTCGGCAGCTATAAGGACAATGGTGAGGGCTTAGACGGCGCGCCGGACGATGGCATCTTTACTGCCGATATCAACCTCAACCAACCCTGGGGTCATTATCGTTTCTTGGTCAGCGCAAAAAACAGTACCTTCAGTCGCGAGGCTGGCGGCGATATCGTACTACTGCCCATGCCGGTTTCCCTATCTGTCATCGCCCCCGAAGATCCATTAAAAGGTCGCTGGCAGGTGGAGGTCAATGTCGATGATGAGCAGCTACAGCTGGCCAACACCCATTTCGAGTTTGAGTTAGTCGGCCCTGCCGGTCTGCAGTTGACGCTGCCGGTGCAGAAGGTTACAGATAAAAAAATGCAGCTGACCCTGCCACAGGTGTCTGAGTTTGGCAGTTATCGCATTAAAGGCATTGCCGCGGCGACCTCAGTCTCTGGGCGCGAAGTATTGCTGACCCTGCCTGAAAAGTTCTTTAACCTGGTGCCGCCGCCCGAGCCGCCACCGACGGCGGAAGAGCTGGCGGCCATTGCGGCCAAGAAGGCGGCCATCGCCGAGGCCAAGGCGAAAGATGATGCCATGTTCTGGATAATCACAGTCAATCTAACACTGCTGATCTTAGGGACCCTGGCACTCCTAGTATGGCGAAAGCGGCAGAACCTTAAGCAGGCACTGGCGGTAACCGCCGCGCGTCTAGAAGAGGAGCGGGCCAAGGAGATGGGACCGACTCTGGATGAGATCGATCTGACTATGCCGGAAGAGGGCGAGCAAAAAGCCACCGAAGCGGATAAAAGCTAGCCGTTCTCGTTGAATCTGCTCGTTTGGTTGGTGAATTTTTAACTGATTAGTTTGTTTCAGGAAAAAAGTTATTGACGGGACTAGGTGGCCTAAGTATTATCCATCGCAACTTGATGTGGAGCGGTAGTTCAGTTGGTTAGAATACCGGCCTGTCACGCCGGGGGTCGCGGGTTCGAGTCCCGTCCGCTCCGCCAATCAAGTACCTAATTTTGATGAAATGCCAAGGCGTTTTATCCGAGTTTAGGAGCGGTAGTTCAGTTGGTTAGAATACCGGCCTGTCACGCCGGGGGTCGCGGGTTCGAGTCCCGTCCGCTCCGCCAACTACATTGAAGCCTCGTCAGCAATGACGGGGCTTTTTTGTATGTTTTTTATAGTACGAACCATATTTAGGACGAGTTGTGCCTGTCGCAGGGTTCGTGTGGCTTGTGCCGCTTGTATCTAAGTTAAGTTGGTTACCTCTTTTGAGAGAATGGCGGCCTGTTGCGCCGGGGGGGGGCGAGTCCCGTCCGCTGTGCCAACACCATCTAAGCCTCGTCAGCAATGATGGGGCTTTTGTTTCTCAAATCGCGCGCTAACTCATCAGTACTGTCTTCTTGTCGCTATTCTCACATAACGCTTGCGCTATACATTTGAGCTGACAGTGTTATCTTGCAAATCATGGGGTGTCATAGAGTGAATTGATTATACTCATGCTAATTGCAGGCGCTTCTTTATCATAGACATGTAAGGGATAACGAGAATGGTAGAACAGATCACGGCCATGTTAGGGCTAGTGGGGATCTTGTCAATTGTGTGTCAGTGGCTTGGTTGGCGACTGCGATTACCGGCGATACTCCCACTGTTGTTATGTGGTCTGCTAGTGGGGCCTGTATTTAATTTTCTGGATCCCGATGCCATATTCGGCGATCTGCTGTTTCCTGTCATCTCACTCGGGGTGGCGGTGATCCTGTTTGAGGGAGCGCTGACACTTAACTTCTCCGAGATCCGCGAACATGGTCGCATGGTGACCCACCTAGTGTCGCTCGGCACCATAGTCACCTGGTTGTGTATCGGTGTTGCGACCCATTTCATCATGGATTTCTCCTGGCAGCTGGCCATGTTGTTTGGTGCCTTGGTGGTGGTGACTGGGCCGACGGTGATAGTGCCTATGCTGCGCAGCATCAAGCCCAAGTCGCAACTGGCGAGCATATTGCGCTGGGAGGGGATAGTGATCGATCCCATCGGTGCCTTGCTCGCGGTCTTGGTGTTTGAGTACCTTACGGTCGCGGCCGAGCCTGCGAGTCATGTGCTGTTATCGCTGTTTTTCATGCTTGGGGTTGGCCTGGGGCTCGGGGCGCTGTTTGGCTACGGTATAGGCGTGATGCTGCGTCGTGCCTGGGTGCCTCATTATCTTAAGAATACGGCGGTACTCACCATCATGTTGGGCGCCTTTGTGGCTTCAAACCTGCTACAGGAGGAGTCGGGCCTGCTGACCGTTACCGTGATGGGGATCTGGCTGGCGAACATGCGCGGCGTAGATATTGGTGAGATAGTGGAGTTTAAAGAGACGCTGACGGTACTCTTCATCTCGGGCCTCTTCATCTTGTTGGCAGCCAGGTTAGATTCTGCCGCCCTGATGCAGTTGGGCTGGCAGGGTTTGGCGCTTTTGCTGGTGGTGATGTTTATTGCCAGGCCCCTGAGCGTCTGGTGCTGCGCCTTTGGTACCTCGCTGCCCAGAGCCGATAAATGGTTTTTAAGCTGGGTGGCGCCGAGGGGGATCGTCGCCGCGGCGGTATCGTCTCTGTTTGCCATCAAGCTTGAACGTCTCGGGGTGGCCGGTGCCGATAAAATTGTCCCCCTGGTGTTTCTGATCATCATAGGGACGGTCGTTACCCAGAGTCTCACGGCAGGAGCCTGGGCGAGGTTTCTCGGGGTAAAGGCCGGGTCTGCCCAGGGGCTGCTTATTTTCGGCGCCTCCCAGTTTGCCAGAGAGCTGGCTAAGGTGCTGCTGCAGAAGAATGTGCAGGTAGTACTGGCGGATAATAACTGGGACAACATACGTTTGTCGCGCATGGACAATATCCCCGTCTATTTTGGTAACCCCGCCTCTGAACATGCCGATAACGCGCTCGATATGACGGGAGTTGGCCGACTACTTGTGTTGTCTCCCTATCGTCAACTTAACCCCTTGGTGACCTTTCATTTTCAGGATATTCTCGGCAAGAATAAGGTGTTTGGCCTGGGGAGTGGTGAGGGCAACAGCGCCCGCCATCAGCTGTCAGAGGCCTACCTTAAACGTTTGTGCCTGTTTGGCGACAATGTTACCTACGCTAGGCTCGCCAGCACCATGGCAAAGGGCGGTAAGATCAAGAGCACCAGCCTGACGGAGAACTTCACCTTCGCCGATTTTAAGCTGCGTTATGGTGAAGGCGCCTTGCCACTGATTTATCTGCAAGAGGGTAAGGTAAAATTAATCACAGAGGCGGTTAATGACTTGCCTGGGGGGATCGAGCTGATCAGCCTGTTATCGGAAGAGGCCTTGAATGAGGCGCAGCTGGCCGACGAGAAGAAGGCGATAATCGATCAAAGCTGCAGTGAACAACGCTCCAGTGAACAAAGTGGCGATGAACGAGGCAGTAGTGAGGGCGAACCGAACAGCGATGCTATTGCCGGTAAGGCGAAGGCAAGGGAGGCCGGCATGAGTGAGGAAAGCCAAAAGGCATCGCAGACGGCCAATGAGAAAGCGACTGGCTAATACCAGTCGTAATAAATAATTGATCATGCTAGCTTGTTAAAACGCTCGATAACAGTATTAGTGTTTTTAATTGTAGAATAACGACTTATCTAAAAATTCTGCTTTTTTTCAAGGGTTTTTCCTGCGCTACTCCTGATCACATATTTACTGTGATTGGTATAATGTTTTAAAGCTCACGAGCGGAAAATAAAAAAGGAGGCATTAGCCTCCTTTTTTGTGGTTTGATGATGCCTATCTAATCGGCTTTAGTTCAGGCCGCCTGATTTTGCGTCTCATCGCTCAGGGTCTGGGCTCTAAGTTCTTCTGGGGCGAAGTCATCGACGTTGATTGACTTCATGCGGCCTATTTCGGCGCGCTCGAGCAGTACCACTTCCTCATCGCTTAAGATCCCCAGCGCCTTACCTTCGGCAGCGAGTTTATCCAGCCACATGAAGGGGTGACGCTTACCGGTCGCCTTGCAGATCTTATCGTGCAATGGCTCACAGGCGAGAATATCTTTAAAGGTCTGCTCCTGAATACCCACAGCATTGAAAGGCGATGGGGTCCAGAATTGGCCCTTACCCAGGCGATCACGGCTGGCACAAGGGGTTTGCATGATCTTAGCCACCTTATGGTCCAGCACGTCGCTTGGACGCTTAATTGGACGGCCAAATGGGAAGAGTATGACTCTCAGTACACGGCCCAGTCCCATAGGGAAGTTGTTAAGCAGATCGTCTAGCGAGTCTTGCAGCTTGTAGAGGGCATCTTCAACCGCCCACTGAACCAGCGCGAGATCTTCACTCTGGCGGCCTTCGTCCTGATAACGCTTCAGGGTGGCAGAAGCCAGATAGAGCTGACTTAGCAGATCACCCAGACGCGCCGAGACACGCTCTTTACGCTTGAGTCCACCGCCAAGGGTCGCCATGGCCAGATCCGATAGCAGTGCCAGGTTGGCGCTGAAACGGTTCATGTGCTGATAGTAACGCTTGGTCTTGTCCTTGTATGGGCTATTTGAGAAGTAGCTCGAGGTCAGGCCTAGCCAGAAGCTGCGCACCAGGTTGCTGGTGGTGAAGCCGATATGACCAAAGAGGGCAGAGTCAAAATCGTTCAGCGACTTATTAAGGTCCGGATCAAACGCCGCTTCCATCTCGGCTAAGACATAAGGATGGCAACGAATGGCCCCTTGACCATAGATGATCATCGAGCGGGTCAGGATGTTCGCGCCTTCAACGGTAATGGCGATAGGTGCCGCCTGATAGCCGCGTCCCAGGTAGTTGTTTTCACCCAGACACACACCCTTACCGCCGTGAATGTCCATGGCGTCGATGACGCATTTCTGCATTCTGTCAGTCAGGTGATATTTGACGATGGCTGAGATCACCGAAGGCTTCTCGCCGAGATCGATACCTGTGGTCGTCAGCGTGGTGACCGCGTCCATCAGGTAGGCGTTACCGCCGATACGAGCCATCGGCTCTTCGATCCCCTCCAGCTTACCGATAGGCAGCTTGAATTGACGACGAATACGGGCGTAGGCACCAGTGGCCACGGCTGCGGTCTTGATACCGCCTGCAGAGTTAGAGGGCAGGGTGATGCCGCGACCAACCGAGAGGCACTCGACCAGCATGCGCCAGCCCTGACCGGCCATCTCTGGACCACCTATGATGAAATCCAGTGGCACAAATACTTCGTTACCGCGCGTCGGACCATTTTGGAACATACAGTTCAGCGGGAAGTGACGACGACCGGTTTCGACACCTGGCACATCCGTTGGGATCAGGGCGCAGGTGATGCCGAGCTCTTCCTTGTCGCCCAGTAGCTTGTCGGGATCTTGCAGCTTAAAGGCCAGACCCAGCACGGTAGCGATCGGCGCCAGGGTGATATAACGCTTGTTCCAGGTAAGCTTCATGCCCAGCACTTCTTCGCCTTGCCATTGGCCTTTACAGACGATACCGAAGTCGGGAATTGCGCCTGCATCCGAGCCCGCTTCCGGGCTGGTAAGGGCAAAACAGGGGACTTCCAGGCCTTTAGCCAGACGAGGCAGATAATGATCTTGCTGCGCCGGGGTACCGTAGTGTTGTAGCAGCTCGCCAGGGCCTAGTGAGTTGGGTACGCCCACGGTAGATGCCAGCTCGCTGCTAACGCCCGCCAGCTTTTGTAGTACGCGAGACTGGGCATAGGCAGAGAATTCCAGACCACCATATTTCTTCTTGATGATCATGGCGAAGAAGCCGTTGTCTTTGAGGTATTGCCAGATAGACTCTGGCAGATCGCCGAGTTGGTGAGAAACCTGATGCTGGTTGAGCATCTTACACACTTCCTCTACCGGGCCTTCTATAAACGCCTGCTCTTCGGCAGTTAGGCGGGCGACAGGGTAGTTGTGAAGCTTCTTCCA
Source organism: Shewanella sp. cp20 (assembly GCF_000832025.1). Taxonomy (NCBI): domain Bacteria; kingdom Pseudomonadati; phylum Pseudomonadota; class Gammaproteobacteria; order Alteromonadales; family Shewanellaceae; genus Shewanella; species Shewanella sp. cp20. The sequence continues at coordinate 17,251 of NZ_JPII01000047.1, forward strand.
GTTGGGTTTACCGGCAAAGAGATCCGCTTCCCACCATGTGGTACCGGCTTCGATCGCTTCTTTCTCGGTGGAAGACATCTCCGGCATGATCCCTTTATAGAGTTTCAGTAGCGGACGGGTGATCACGCTTTTTCTGAAGGCACCTATATTGATGGGAAGGGCGATGGCCAAAAAGACCAGCCAGGCAAGAGGGGAAATGCTTGCGGTTGCTGTACCCAGCGCCATCACGATAGCCGCGATGATGGTCGAGGTCAGCAGGGATACTCTAAGGTAGGCTAAGGCGCCTAATGCAAAGAGCATCACAAAAATCCAAAGTAAGCTAGTCACGGTAATTCTCCTTAAATAGCGACCGAAAGCTGCTCGATGTCAGCATTTTTTATATGACCATTATCACAATTATAGATGCTGGTCAGACCTGTGTCGCATAAAATCTAACCCTATGGCGGGTTTTATACAAGCATTTTTCAAACAATTGTTTAACTTTTTTGTTGAGGCGAGGATTCCACAAATTGGGTCAAGTCGTTAGAATTAATCAAGATAAGCAATTTTAGAGTGAAGGTGTCTTTTTATGTGTGAGTTGCTGGCCATGAGTGCCAATGTGCCCACTGATATCGTATTTAGTTTTACCGGGCTGGCAGAGCGTGGTGGCGTCACCGGGCCACACGTCGATGGTTGGGGGATCACCTTCTATGAGGGTAAGGGCAGTCGCACCTTTAAGGATGCTACCCCCAGCAGTCAGTCTCATGTGGCGCAGTTGATCAAGTCCTACCCCATTAAAAGTGAAGTGGTGGTGAGTCATATTCGTCAGGCGAACCGCGGTTGTGTGTCGCTGGAAAATACCCATCCCTTTACCCGCGAATTGTGGGGACGTTATTGGACCTATGCCCATAATGGTCAGCTGAGCGATTATCAGCAAAAATTTGCCGTGAAACGCTATCAGCCAGTCGGCGATACCGATAGCGAGCAGGCGTTTTGCTGGATTTTAGAGAAGGTGGTCGAGCGCTTTGGTGATGAGGCGCCAGCGGATCTGCTGCCCGTGTATCGGTTTATCGCCACCTTGGCCGATGAGATCCGTGCCCTCGGGGTGTTTAACATGATCTTAAGCGATGGTGAGCATCTGATGAGTTATTGCAGTAACAATCTGTGCCACATTACCCGCCGAGCCCCCTTTGGCAAGGCCAAGCTTATCGATACCGATGTGGTGATCGATTTCGATAAGGAGACCACGCCTAACGATATCGTAACCGTTATCGCCACTAGGCCGCTGACCGATAATGAAGATTGGTACATTTTAAAGCCGGGAGAGTGGAAGCTGTTTGCCCGGGGCGAGATTGTCTTAAGCCAAGAGACCGACGACTAGTCGGCTAAGCGTTTAATAAAAGAAGGGGCCTAAGGCCCCTTTTTTAATGCTGCTCGCGTAAGCTTTGCCGCAATTGACTCTTGCTATGACTCTTGCTATGACTTTGGTTATGACCCTAGTTATGACTTTGGCGGAGTCTGGGGCGGCGTATCGGCCGCGACTTTTGGCTGCTCCGTGGTTTGTTTATCGGTTTGCGCCATGATCGGCTCGCTGTAGTGATAATTTAGCAGCTGGATATCCAGCTGTTTGCTGCCTTTCTCGAAGTGGGTGAGTCTGACGGGCAGGTAGCCGAGTTTGGGGGACATCCAGAAAAAGGTTTGGCGCTTATCGTTGTCACGCACCACTTCTATCTTGACTGTCTCATAGGTGCCGCTCGGGAGCACCATGCGCTCCTTACTGACCACCTTGAAGTCATATTCATCGATCTCGCCGCTCTTGAGCATCTTGTAGTGCAGCTTGTCGCTGCCTTTCATGATATCGAGCCTAAACTGCAGTTGTACCATCAGGGGATCGAAGAGATCCTGCGCATAGGGAAACTTAGCCCTTTCATCCTTGTAGCGACTGTGCACCAGTTGCTGATCGAGCACATAGGCCGACTGCTCCTGATAGTCTGAGCCGGTACCGCTGCGGTTATGGATATAACGCATGGGCACCAGCTGTCCTCCCTCCTCGCTGAAGGTGCTGATGACGGTGCGCTTATCCCATAGCATCAGCAGGCTGACATCGCTGTCGAAGCGGTATTGGTACAAGTTATCCTGGGGGGGGGGCAGTTGATAGCGTGCCTTGCCCAGTTCTATGCTGCCATAGTTCACCTGATACTCCGCCGTGTGCGGGGTCAAGGGGGATTCATCGGCCTGCGCGCTTAAGGCAATGGCACAGAAAGATGAAATCATGAGTGCGGATTTGAATATCGACAAGGCCTTCTCCCGGTCACGATAAGTTAAAAGGGTAATGCAAACACTAGGGTCGCCAGATCCGGCTGCCACTCATACTTGGACAGCTTTACCCGACCTCGGTTCACTTCTATCGCTTCACTTCTTAATCTCTGCATCTGCTCGATAAAATGGGGGCTGGTCTCGGGAAAGGCGATCTTGCCCTGGCTGTTGATCACTCTATGCCAGGGGAGCGCTAGCGTATCGGGCGCCATCTTGAGGGCGCGAGAGACATAGCGTGCTCGCCCGGGGAGGCCGGCGAGATCGGCTATCTTGCCATAGGAGCTGACTTGCCCCTCGGGGATCAGGGCAACCACGTGCCATATCTTGGCCATGGGCGATAACTGTGTCTGATTCACGCTGCCTCCGTTCTGGCCCTAAGGCATCTTATCGTCACGGTAATGCTAGTTATACCAATCGTAATAAATAATGGATCATTCTAGCTTGTTAAAACGCTCGATAACTGCATTAATATTTTTAATTGTAGAATAACTACTTATCTAAAAATCTTGCTTTGTTCTCAAGCGCTTTTCCTGCGCCATTTCTGATCAAATACTTACTGTGATTGGTATTAGCCTGAGTTGAATGTGTCTTGCCAGGTGTTTGCAGATGCAATGGCTATGTTCTGATAGTAAACCAGTTTCTAGATAATTTCTAAGGGTAACGGGGTGAGTGAAGTGAAGGCTTGAAGGTATAACCGTCGCAGGTATTAGCTTGAGCATGGATGGAGTGGGATGACAGACAGGTCGATGGGGCTTTGACCTGTCTGTTGCTTGATCATCGGTTTATTGCCTGTGTGCTAATACCGAGATAAATCTCACCTTTTTTGATAAGCGTTTTCGACTAGCTTTTTTAACTGGCATCTGTCGACTAGCTGTGTGCGCCTAAGGCATTAGGCTGCGCCGGCGATAACGCCTGTTTGGCACCGATACGATGAAACAGCACCAGCCCTATGGCGGCCAGCAGACCGAATCCGCCTATGATGTACCACATTAAGGGGGGCTGGTTTGCGCCCTTGGCGACCTCGGCGTAGAGGTAGCCAGATAGCGGGCCGGCCAGCAAGAAGCCGATGGCCGATGAGACAAAGTAGTAACCCATAAACATCGCCTTCTTATCCTGCGGGGCAAAGCTGGCTACATATTCCTGGCTCTTAGGTGAGGCCACCATCTCGCCGATGGAGAATACCAAGATGGAGGTGAGTACCATGGCGCCGCCCATGAGTATGCCGTGGGCGAGGCCCCCCAGCGCCGTGCCTAGCCCTAGAATCAGGGTGCCAGCCACCAAAACCGGCAGCGGACTGAATCGTTCGGCGATGCGGCTCACCATCACCTGCATCAGCACGATAGAGAGAAAATTGAGCCCGATAAGGTACTCGGGGTTTATCTGGCGATACTGCAGGGCAAACTGCTGGGCATATTGACTGACGAGCTCTGGCGCTTGCGCGATAGTCCCTAAGGCTGCCCCGAGTTCTTCTCTTGGGATCATCACCTTGGCATGCACCAGATCGAAATAGGCGTCTGATAGGCTCAGGCTACCGGCGCCATAGGCCTTTGCCGCGCCAAGCAGTTCGTCACCGAGCAGAGTGATATCCACGGGGGCGAAGAAGTCGAGCAGTCCGGGCCAGGGGGCGAGCATGGCGACTAGGTCCGAGGTATCGACAAAATCGCGAATATAGATGGGCAGGGTGATGAAGATCTGTTGGTAGACCATCCAGAAGCCGGAGAGGATAAGCAGGTAGATCACGAAGGGCTTGTTGCCAAGGGCGATCTTCTGTCTATACCAGGGCTGTTGCTTGTCAGATTTGGCGAGGGCATTCCAGATCATATGCAGGCTAAACCACACCAGGTAGATGGTCAGGCACTGCTCGCCGCTGATCCACTTGGCGCCGTAGGAGAGCAAGATCACTAAGGTGCCGAAAAACAGCAGGGCGAAACGAGCGTTGCCCAGCACCTCTTGAATGTCCCTGAATACCTGAGACAGTGACTTGCCCCGCTGCTGGTGAGGATCGGTCGGCTCGTGATAGAAGAAGAGCGCCGGAATGAAATTTATGCCGATCCAGATTGCCGACATGATGAAGACCCAGTCCCAGCTGATGGCGCGTACATAGCCGGCGATGAAAGGGCCGAGGAAACCACCCACGTTCACCATCATATAGAAGATGCCAAAACCCAGGCCGCGGTTGGTATGATCTGTGGTACGCGCCACAGTGCCTGTCACCACAGGTTTAAAGCAGGCTGCGCCGATGGCGACCCCCATGAAGGCAATGAAGAAGCCGCTAAAGCTACTTACCTGACCCAGCAGAAAATAACTGGGGCACATGATGGCGTAGGCGATGAGAAACATCTTGCGGTAACCGTAACGGTCGGCGAGAGCGCCGGTCAGCACAGGAAACAGATAGAGAAAGAAGGGGATCATTCCCTGCAACAGGCCACGCTCCTGCTCGCTAAAGCCCAGTCCGCCTTGGTGGGCGGGAGAGGTCATGTAGAGGGAGGAGAGGGTAAAGAAGCCATACCAGGCGAGTCGCTCGAAGATCTCCATGGTATTGGCCACATAGAAGGTGCTGGGCAAGGGGGTACGTGTAGGGTTCGACATTATTATTCTCGTATATTGTATACATTTGTCTTTTCATGCTATCGGCTTGGGTAATGAAATACAAGTCGGCGGGTTGTTGAGGTGGCGAGGAAGCATCGATTGCGGTTGCCTTTAATGTGATTTAGGTCATAATGGCGCCACTTTATATGCCAAATTTGATTAACCAGAACCTGAGACTATGCCTGTACTCGATATATTGACCATTCCTGATGAGCGCCTGAAACGTAAGGCCAAGCCCGTAGAAGACATTGCCGCCGTGCAAGGTTTTATCGATGATCTGATCGAAACCATGTACCACACAGACGACGGCATAGGGCTAGCCGCCACCCAGGTGGGCAGTGAACACGCTATCTTAGTGATCGATCTGTCTGAGGATCGCGATCAGCCCATGGTGGTGATCAATCCAGAGTTCGTCGAGCGTTCGGGTGAGATTGTCGGCGAAGAGGGCTGTCTCTCTATTCCAGGTTACCGTGCCAAGGTGACCCGTTTCGAGAAGGTAAAGGTCAAGGCGCTCAACCGTCAGGGTGAGGCCTTTGAAATAGAGAGCGATGATTTCCTGGCCATCGTGCTGCAACACGAGATGGATCATCTCGACGGTAAGGTCTTTATCGAGCATCTGTCGCCGCTGAAGCAGCAGATCGCGCTCAAGAAGGTCAAGAAATACCGTTGATCGACGCCGATAACCGATAAAGCCACCTTAGGGTGGTTTTTTTGTGCCTGCACGGTGTGAGTCCCGCTCCTTGGCTTCAATGAGCTACTGCAACGGATTGTCGTTAAACAGCTATCTTTATCCACCGATAAAAATCAGTGCCTAGCTTACCCTCTTGCTTAAGGTTGAGGAAGAGACAGAGGCTAGGGCAGAGAGTGCGGCTGGCGCCGTCAAGCAGTGGAAGGATCTCGAACGAGCACCCGTTTTCGGGCTTGCGATCTGCCCATTTATAAATATACTGTATTTATATACAGTATTATTTCGATTTCCATGTTTAAGGTAAGCAGGGTTAGGGCTGCCTGGGAAAGATGCCAGATTTATGTCGTGGCTCTGTCACTCAGACGCGGTAAAGTTGCGCTTAAGTCGCGGTTCAGTCGTGACTAGATCATGATTGAGTCACGATTAGCTCTTGGCATCTTAGTGTTAACAACTCAGGGCTCACAACTCAGCCATCCCTTAAGCGAATCGAATGAGAGCGGGTGCATCATGGCCTTGGCAGATCTTCAACTTGAACGTTTACTCCAACGCGCCGATCTTTGGCGTGGCGACGCCTATCATCCCCAGCAAGAGGGGCAGGATAGCGGTTATCCCGAGCTTAATCGCCATCTAGGGCAGGGAGGCTGGCCTAATCAGGGGCTATGCGAGATCTTCTCTGCCAGCGAGGGGATTGGCGAGCTGAGCCTTGTACTGCCGCTGATGCGCCGCCTGATCCCTAACATATCGCCCGAAGGCAGTGCTGCCGGGCTGGTGAGCCTGGTGGCGCCGCCTCACGTGCCTTATCCCCAAGCGTTAGCGATGCAGGGGATAGATATCAGCCGCCTCTTGTGGATCGACACCCAGACGGTGAAGGAGCAGCTATGGGCGCTCGAGCAGATCTTAACTAGCGGCGTCTCGCCTCTGGTCTTATGTTGGCTTAAGGAGCTCAGTGTCAGTCAGGCCAGGCGCTTGCAGCTTGCCTGCGAGAAGGGCGAGAGTCTGTGTCTCTGTTATCTGCCAGATAAGATGAAGGAGCAGGCCCATCCCGTGCCGCTGCGTATCGCCTTGCAGGCTAACACCGAGGCAGGAACAGATAGGCCGCTCGAGACCCAGGTAGATATTTTAAAGCGCCGTGGTGGTTGGCCGGCGCCGCGTTTTTCCTTATCGCTTCTGCCCGAGCTATTGGCTCAGAGCCTGATGCTCGATGTGGCTACAGAGAGGGGACAGAAGAAATGGGAGGATGAGCTGGATAGGAAGCTGGATAAGCCTCAGGAGAGCGCCCAAGTCTTGCAAGGTCCCTGGAGTGCTTAGATGCTGTGGCTTGCGGTCTATTTCCCTCACTGGTTACTTCAGTATCAAGGCTACCATCAAGGTTTGCCACGCGACAGCGAGCTGGCCCTCTTCGAGCGTCAGTCCAGTCAGATCCTTATCGCCTCAAGCGTCGCGGCTAAGCTGGGGGTTGAAACGGGTCAGAGTCTGGCGACCGCCCAGGCGCTGAGTCCATCGCTGCAGTTATTAGCCTATGAGCCCTCTTTGAGTCAGGAGGCCAGCCATTGGCTGTGCCAGTGGAGCTATGGTTACAGCGCCAGGGTCGTGCCGCCCGTCTGCCCGTTCCAGCAGGTCAGGCAGAAGAAACCGAATGAGTCGCCGGGCCTGACAGACATCTTGCTGCTGGAGGTCGGCTCGATGGCGAAGGTTTTCGGCGGCCTGGAGAGACTCATCAGCCAGTATCATAAGACAGCCCAGGGTTATGGGCTCGAGTGCCAGTTTGCTCTGGGGGAGAATGCACTGCTGGCTCAGCTGGGGGCCAGATACCGGCCTATGTTCTGGCAGGCCGGTGAGCCATCAGATGACTATAAGCCGCTGTCACAAGAGAATGAGCCGTTGTCACAAGAGAATACGCGATTACTGCAAGACAATGAGCCGCAGGGCATGTCAGTCGCGTCTGCCTATCCCCAAGGCGCAGAGATTGAAGAAGTAGCCCCCGAGGTGTTAGCACACCAGGCCTATGGTCAGGAGGGGCTATCACAGGAGGAGCTATCACAAGAGGAGCTTGTTCAGATCACTCTCGCCCAAATCGCGTCATTGCCGGTTTCAGTCTTGCCATTGCCGCAACATGTGTTGCAGGCCCTTGAGAATATGGGGCTGACCCAGGTTAAGGCGCTGCTTACCTTGCCGCTCAAGGAGCTTGGTGAGCGTTTTGGCGAGACCGTGCTGACCCTACTGGCTTGCCTCAAAGGTCAGCTACCCCAGGTGCATGAGTTTTATCAGGTGCCTGAGTCTTATCGCCACAAGCTGGCCTTGCTCTATGAGGTGAGTCACCTCGAAGGCTTGGCCTTTCCCCTTGGGCGTATGCTAGGGACGCTATCGGCCTATCTTGTACAGCGTCAACAGGCGGTGCTGGCGCTGTCATTAACCTTAGTGTTTCGCGATCTGAATCTAGCCCCGCTGCGCTGTGAGATCCGTTACCCCTTCGCCGAACATAGGGCCGACGCCCTGCTGAAGCTTTGCCGCGTGCAACTGGAGCGTCTTACCCTGGAGTCGCCGGTGACTAGCCTGGCGATTCAGGCCGATACGCTGGTGGCACTGTCGGTGCAGACACCCCATTGGTGGCAGGGTGAGGGGAAGAGCGATGCCAGTATGCGTCTGTTATCCCTGCTTGAGGCGCGTTTAGGGGCAGACAAGGTTAAGGGACTTGAGAATCACAGTCATCACCTGCCGGAGCAGAGCTGGCAGAGCCGCAGCCTTTCTCAAAACCGTCTGGATGCCCAAGGGCGCAAGGGGGCGAGTCAGGATGCTATGGTCTCAGGGAGCAACCTGTGCGCCGAGCCAAGGGCCAGCTATCAGGGGAAGACCCGTGCGCTGAGCGAGGAGGCGACCTTGTTTACGGATCTGTTTCATGGCCTGTGTGACGGCCGCATTCGGCCCAATTGGTTACTGCGTCAGCCTGAGCCAATTGCGCAGGAGTCGGTGAGCCTGCTCAAGGGGCCGGAGCGGCTGCATAGCCCCTGGTCGGCGAGTCCGCCGCGGGATTATTATCTTGCCCGTCGACATCATGGCGGACTCTGCTGGGTGTTTCGCACGCCTGAGGGCTTATTCCTGCAGGGATGGTTTGGTTAATGCGCACCCAATCACAGTACGCCGAATTACACGCTCTCTCCAACTACAGCTTTTTGCGGGGGGCCTCTCACCCCCATGAGCTGGTGGAGCAGGCCAAGCGCCTGGGCTATCAGGCGCTGGCGTTGACCGACGAATGTTCTTTCGCCGGAGTGGTCAAGGCCCATGAGGCGGCTAAGCGCTGCGATCTAAAGTTGATCTTGGGCGCCGAGTTTCATCTCGATGAGGGGCTGTTTGTGCTGCTGGCGCCCAGTCGTCTGGCCTATGGCGAGATCAGCGCCCTGATCACCCAGGCCAGACGGAGTCAGGGTAAGGGCGAGTATAGGGTGAGCCTAGAGGCTATCCTAGCACAGCAACAGAGCCTACTGCTGTGGCGGCCACCGACACTGGCGCAGTTTAGGCAAGGCAGTGGGGGGGCGAGCGCAGAGCCCGATATGTTATCTCGCTATCGTGAGCACATAGGAGGCATAGCCTCACGGCTGGTTTCGGCCTTTTCGGGACGCCTGCATCTCTTGATGGAGCGACTCTTGCTGCCGGGAGAGGCACTTAACCTACAGCAATGGCAATGGCTGAGTCAGGCCCAGGCGATCCCCTGTGTGGCGGCCGGAGGCGTGCGCATGCATGAGGCGGAGCGTCAGCCGCTGCTCGATATCTTGACCTGTATCGCCCATGGGCGGGATCTCGACAGCGGTGCGGCCCTATGCTCCATCAACGCCGAAGCCAGCCTCAAGCCAATAGCGGCGCAGCGTAAACGCTACCCTCAGGCGTGGATCGATAACGCCCTGGCGCTGGCCCGTCGCTGTCATTTTTCCCTGGATGAACTCAAATATGAGTACCCGGTGGAGGTGGTACCAGCGGGCATGCAGGCCAGTGAGTATCTGGCGCAGGCGGTGCGGGAAGGGGCCAAACGGCGTTTTCCGGCCGGGGTGCCCGCTAAGGTGAAGATGCAATATGAGAAGGAGCTGCAATTGATTGCGGCGATGGCCTATGAGTATTTCTTTCTCACCATCTATGACATCGTCTGTTTCGCCAAATCCCAGCAGATCCTCTATCAGGGGCGAGGCTCGGCGGCGAACTCTGTGGTCTGTTACTGCCTGGGGATCACCGAGGTGGATCCCACTAAGATCAACATGTTGTTCGAACGCTTTATCTCTAAGGAGCGTAACGAGCCGCCGGATATCGACGTGGACTTCGAGCATGAGCGGCGCGAGGAGGTGATCCAGTATATCTACCGCAAATATGGCCGTGAGCGTACCGCGCTTGCCGCGGCGGTGATCTGCTACCGTTTCAAGAGTGCCATGGGCGATGTGGGCAAGGCGTTGGGGATAGATGCCGAGCAGATCGCCCTGATGATTAAGCGTATAGATCGCCGGGATCCCAAGCATCACTGGACGACTCAGCTGGCCGCCATGCTGCCAGACTCGGGGCGCGGACGCATGTTGCTGCCCCTGGTGCAGACGCTGATCGGTTTTCCCCGTCACCTGTCACAGCACGTAGGCGGTTTTATCATCTCGGCGGGCCCCTTGTCTGAGCTGGTGCCCATTGAAAATGCGGCCATGGCGGAGCGCACCGTGATCCAGTGGGATAAAGATGATCTAGAGACCCTGGGGCTGCTCAAGGTGGATATCCTGGCGCTGGGTATGTTGACGGCGATTCGCAAGACCTTTGCCTTGCTGAGCCGGCCCGGGAAAGGCTTTTCCATGGCCGATGTGGTCTGGGAGGAGGCCGAGGTCTATCGTATGCTGCAGAAGGGCGACAGCATAGGCGTGTTTCAGGTCGAGTCCCGGGCCCAGAGTGCCATGCTGCCAAGGCTTAAGCCTGCCTGCTATTACGACCTCGTGGTGCAGATCGCCATCGTCAGGCCAGGACCAATCCAGGGGGATATGGTGCATCCCTACCTGAGACGAAGGGACGGCCTGGAAGCGGTGGAGTATCCTAGCCCGGCGGTCGAGTCCGTGTTATCTCGCACCATGGGCGTGCCTATCTTTCAGGAGCAGGTGATCCAGCTGGCCATGGTGGCTGCCGGTTTTAGCGGCGGTGAGGCGGATCAGCTGCGCCGAGCGATGGCAAGCTGGAAACGCACCGGTGAGCTGGATAAGTTTGAGGCTAAGTTACTCAAGGGGATGGCGGCGCGCGGCTACAGCCAAACATTTGCCGAGCAGATTTACCGGCAGATCAAGGGCTTCGGCGAGTACGGTTTTCCCGAGTCCCATTCGGCCAGCTTCGCCCTGCTGGCCTATGTGTCGGCCTATCTTAAGCATCATTATCCGGCGGCCTTCTGCTGCGCCTTACTCAACAGTCAACCCATGGGGTTTTACAGCCCGTCACAGCTGATCCAGGATGTGTTACGTCACCATGTCATGGTGTTGCCGGTATGCGTCAATCACAGCGACTGGGAGAATAGTCTGGTGAGCCTGCAAGAAGGCGAGGAACCGGCGATCCGCCTAGGATTTCGTCAGGTCAAAGGCCTGAGGCATGAGGATATCAAGGTGCTTATCCAGGCGCGCCCAGAGGGGGGCTTTAAGCGAGTCGAGCAGCTCTATGAGATAGGTCTGTCTCAGGGCTGTCTGACCCTACTGGCCAGCGCCGATGCCCTGTTGAGCCTGGCTGGACACAGGTATCAGGCACGCTGGCAACTCAGTGCCTATCAGCCGAGCCTGCCGCTGTTTGATGAACTGCCGCCAGCTTCTAGCCAGGTGGTGTTGGCGCCTCCCAGCGAGATGGCGGCCATGCAGAGTGATTATCGCCACCTGGGACTCAGCCTGGGGCGCCATGTGATGGCACAGCTCAGGAAGCAGATGCCATTTAAAGGCTGTCTGCGCGCCGCGGAGCTATCAGGTTGTCGTCACGGGCAGCTGGTTCGCGTGGCCGGAGTGGTAGTGGGACGTCAGCGTCCGGGAACCGCCTCGGGCGTCACCTTCGTGACGCTGGAAGATGAGACGGGCAACATCAATGTGATCGTCTGGAGCGCCACGGCCAGGGCGCAGCGTCAGCCATTTCTAACATCAAAAATTTTAAAGGTAACCGGCGTACTTGAGACGCAATCTGGTGTATCACATGTTATTGCCGGTAGACTGGATGACCTATCTGGCATGGTGAATGATTTTGAGTCAAGCTCGCGAGATTTTCGTTAGTGCCGAGTGCCTTTGGAGCTGTGCTCAGTTTGCCTCTCCACTGTTTTCCTCTCTACTGAGTGCCTTTCCACCGAGCGCCTTGGCGTTACTCAGTTATGGTGCTTGTCATGGTACTTGTTATGGTTCTTGTTATGGCATTTGTCATAGTACTTTGAGGTATACTCACCGCTTGCATTTTACTTTCATTATTCTGTCATCTTATTTTTTAGGTAGGGGGCTTTCACCTAAGGGTAGAGCGTCTTTCATCAAGGCTTTTCACCGAATGATAGCTGAGAATGCTCCATGGATAAAAACGCCAGGGAAGAGCTTGGGTGAAAGGAAGACGGGAAAAGAGAAACAGAGTGAAGGGAAAACTGGGTGAAAAGTAACAGAGTGAAGGAGAAAGGGTGAAGTTTGTCTTACTAACACACGAGCGGGAATACGATCGCCCCAGTAACACTGGCCAGCTGGCGTTAGCCGCTTTTCCCGAACTTTGTCGCCGCGTGCGCTGGTCTCGGATTGCGCCCGATGAGGCGCTGAAACAAGCCTGCGAGTCGGGTGATGCCCTGTTGCTGTTTCCCAAGGAACCTAACCTTGATCAGGCAGATAATGGGGAGAGTGTGGATGAGGCTGACTCGTCCGTGCAACTTCTGGCAGAGTCATTTCTGAATGAGCAGAACCAGGCTAACCAGTGTGGGATGCAGGGCGTAGGACAGGTGATCATTCTCGATGCCACCTGGCAGGAAGCGAGAAAGATGGTGCGCCAAACGCCCTATCTGCAAGCGGCAAGACGGTTGACCCTAGCAGAGTGCAAGCCCTCCCGTTATCGTCTGAGGCGTAATCAGTTGTCCGAGGGGCTGTGCACCATAGAGTGCATCATTAGCCTGATGAATCGCTTTGGAATGAGCCAAGCGGCGCAGCAGCTCGATGAGGCCTTTGACGCCTTTATGTCGGAGCACTAGGGTTGGAGCACTAGGATTAGAGCGCCTAGGTTAACGCACCTGAGTTAGCGCAGCTGAGTTAGATTATTTGAGTTAGCTTATCTGAATTAAATCACCGTTAGATAGACGCATAAAAAGTGACTGAGGGCGCCGGCTAGGACAAACAGATGCCAGATGGCGTGATTATAAGGGATGCGTTTACCCACGTAGAAGATCACCCCGACACTGTAGAAGATCCCGCCCGCCAAGAGTAGCTGAAAACCCAGTGGGCTCATGGCCGCCAGCAGTTGTTTCATCACTATGACACACAACCAGCCCATCACCAGATAGAGCACCAGGCTAAAGGCCTTGAAGCGATGAATAAACAGCGTCTTGAACAGGATACCACCAAGAGCCAGCGCCCAGATGGCGACTAGAATGGCATCGGCTTCGATACTATCGAGCAGGATCTGCATCAGGGGAGTGTAGGTGCCAGCGATCAGCAGATAGATGGCGCAGTGATCGGCTATCTTGAGTCGATGTTTTAATTTGGGCGCGGAGACGCTGTGATAGAGGGTAGAGCAGAGAAACAGGAGTATGATGCTCCAACAGTAGAGCGCCAATCCACCAAGCTGTAAATCGGTTAGCCTGTCCCATCCCTTGAGTAGCGAAAACACCAATGCCAGGATCCCTGCAATAACCCCCAGGCCATGACTGAGGGCATTGGCTAGCTCTTCGGCCCGACTATAGGGGGCGACGTTTGTCCTTAAGCTGGGATGGGTATCCAAGGTGATCTCTTGGGGGGGCATTGTTTGTGTCCGCATGGTTTGTGGTGGCATTACACTCTCTAAAACTGGTTAGACCTCATTAGTGCGAGTCTAACAGCAAGCTTTCACAAAATAAATGGTTTAGCGTACATATGTACGCTTAAATTGTGTAGCTATGTTTTAGTGTTTGAATATATTGGCTTTTAAATCTCACTCTGTCCACCATGTATCCTTGGAGGAACTTATCGCATCTCATCACCTCTAAAGCGCTAAGTGACCTAAGGAAAGGATAAGTTGGTATTGCGAGTGCTCCCTAAGGATAGTCAGCCTCCCTGGCCGTGCCTCAATTTTAATCTTGATGTTGATCTTGATATCGATGTTGCGCCGTCAGCCTTCAGTCATTTCGTCAATGAGCCTGCCGACAGTCAGCAAGCTAAGCTGACAGAAGCTCCCCTTGCTAAAGGCCTGCTTGCGAGAATCGGCCGGATGGATCTGGCTATCTTCTTGGCTGTCCTTATCACGCATCTTGCACTGCTAACCTTGTTGAGTTGGCAGTTCGAAGGGCCATATTTGCACCGCAGTATGCCGAAGGACAAGAAAGCCATAAGCGCCTATATGCTGACTCAGGCAGAATTGGATGCCATGAGGGCTAGGTCTCATGCTCAACCTCAGTCTCATGCTCAATCTCAACCTAAGTCTAAGCCTCGTTCTCTGCCTGCCAATGCTTCTACACAAACGCCTCCTAGCCCAACACAAAGCGAATTAGATGACAGTGCAAATAGCCAGGCCCTATCGACTGAGGAGAAACCGGCGCCGCAGGGTGCCGTTAAGGCCAATGCCGCGCTGATTAAGCCGTTATCTGCAGAGGAGGTTGCTGCTAGTCGAGCAACCGATATTGAGCCAATTACTACTCAATCCACGAATCCCAACACCACAGATAAAACGGCATCTCAGGCTGTGCCTAAAGCCGAGACTTCTGATGATGATCATAGGGAGGAGAAGGCATTTTCTTTCGAAGATGCGCCGCGCCTTAACCTTAACTCAGATCTTAGCTCTGCTCTTGACCCTGCAGGTGAGCAGACATCAGCCTATTCGGGGGCGGTAAGCACTATGACGGGTGACTACATGGCCAGAGACAGGCAGGCACAGCTGGACAACTTAGTCCAGAGTGCTGCCACAAATGCCACCCAGAAGAAGTCCATGAGTGAGATGGATGGTGATATGAGGGTGTTGGCCCTGCCTAAGGAAAATGAGTATGAGACGGCAATCACCTTAGACAGTAAGCTGGATCCCAATCGTATCGTCAAGATAGGGGATACCTGTTATCGGGTGGTGAGTGTGGCGACGCCGATTAACCCTCATGCGGAAAATCTGGGCTTTCCCTTCAAGTGTGGCATCGATGAGGTGAAACAGGCGATAAAAGAGGGGCTGGATAAGCATCTGAGCATGATGGGAGTGAGTCAAAAAGGGAAAAATTAGCGTGATATATTTTCACTTAAAACATAACTCTTCTTATTACGGTGTTTTAAGTGTTTGTTTTATACTCTATTTTGTTATCGATAATTTTGTTTTTAACTGTGTTGTTTTGGGGGTTGTCACCCTCAATCTCTTAGGTCTATACTGAGGCCCTCTTGTCGGAGTGCCATTAGGCTGAGACCGTTAATTCGGGATCCGTTGAACCTGATCAGGTTAGTCCCTGCGAAGGAAACAAGCATTATATGACCTTAGTGTCGCCGCCGTTTTTATCGGCCTGTCGAAAGCCCGCACTAATGAACAGCGAGCTTAATTCGAGCGACACCCAGCATATTTTTGAATTAGGCCATTTGGCCTGACTCAATGCCCTCAACGCCAACTTCTCCAGACAAGCAACTTCATCTAACCCTATAGTGAGATTGCTTATGTCAACACGTCGTGAAATGCGAGCAGAGGCCCAGGCCTTTATCGATAACCTCAAGCCGCTACAACACCCAAATTCTCAGAAGTTTTACTTAAGCGGTAGCAGGCCAGATCTTAAGGTCGCTATCGGCAGATTTTTCAGTCCGATACCCTGATCGGCGGCACCGCCGAGGCGCCTGTTTATGAGCAGAATCCGCCCATTAACGTCTATGATTGCGCCGGGCCCTATTCAGATCCTAACGCCGATATCGATGTGCGTCACGGCTTGGCAAAGCTGCGTTCTCAGTGGATCGCCGAGCGCGGCGATACCCAGGAACTCGAGCAGGTCAGCTCAGGTTTTACCCAGCAGCGCCTGGCCGATGAAGGCTTAGATCATCTCAGATTCGAGCATCTGCCTAAGCCCAGACGCGCCCTTGATGGCAAGGTGGTGACTCAGATGCACTATGCGAGGCGCGGCATCATCACCCCCGAGATGGAGTATGTGGCCCTGCGTGAAAACATGGCCCGCGAGAGTGTGACCCAAGAGGTGCTTAACCAGCGCGCACCGGGTGAGAGTTTCGGTGCCAAGGTGGGCGAGCCCATTACCCCCGAGTTTGTGCGTCAGGAGCTGGCGGCTGGCCGGGCTATCTTGCCGCTGAACATCAACCACCCCGAGGCCGAACCTATGATCATCGGCCGTAATTTTCTGGTTAAGGTCAATGCCAACATAGGCAATTCGGCGGTCACTTCGTCCATCGAAGAGGAGGTGGAGAAGCTGGTGTGGGCCACCCGCTGGGGGGCAGATACAGTGATGGATCTCTCCACCGGCCGCTACATTCACGAGACCCGCGAGTGGATCATTCGTAACTCACCCGTGCCCATAGGCACTGTGCCCATCTATCAGGCGCTGGAGAAGGTCAATGGCGTCGCTGAAGACCTTACCTGGGAGATCTTCAGAGATACCCTGATAGAGCAGGCCGAACAGGGGGTGGATTACTTTACCATACATGCGGGCGTGCTCCTGCGCTATGTGCCTATGACGGCCAAGCGCCTCACGGGTATCGTCTCCCGTGGCGGTTCTATCATGGCCAAGTGGTGCCTCTCTCATCATAAGGAAAATTTCCTTTATGAACATTTCGATGAGATCTGCAGACTCTGCGCCGCCTACGATGTTTCTTTGTCTCTGGGTGATGGCATGCGCCCAGGCTCCATTGCCGATGCCAACGACGAGGCACAGTTTGCCGAGTTGGAAACCCTCGGCGAGCTGGTGAAGAAGGCCTGGCAGTATGATGTGCAGACCATTATCGAGGGGCCGGGCCATATCCCGATGCAGCTGATCAAGGAGAACATCGATAAGCAGCTCGAGCTGTGCGATGAGGCGCCGTTTTACACTCTGGGGCCGCAAACCACAGACATCGCCCCAGGCTATGATCACTTTACCTCTGGCATAGGCGCGGCGATGATCGCTTGGTATGGCTGCGCCATGCTCTGTTACGTGACGCCTAAGGAACATCTCGGCCTGCCCAACAAGGAAGATGTGAAACAGGGGCTGATCGCCTACAAGATCGCCGCCCATGCTGGTGATGTGGCCAAGGGCCATCCCGGCGCGCAGATCCGCGACAATGCCTTGTCTAAGGCCAGATTCGAGTTTCGCTGGGAAGATCAATACAACCTGGGGCTGGATCCCGACACCGCCAGGGCGTTTCACGACGAGTCACTGCCGCAGGAGTCAGCCAAGGTGGCTCATTTTTGCTCCATGTGCGGTCCCAAGTTCTGCTCGATGAAGATCACTCAAGAGGTACGCGAGTACGCGGCGGCTCAAGCCATCGAGGTAAGAGAGATTGAAGCCTCGGATGTCGATGGTGATAACCCCAAGGCGGATATCCAGCAGGGGATGGCGCAGATGTCGGCCCAGTTTAAGCAAAGTGGTGGTGAGCTCTATCACAGTGCGGCATTGGCTGACGTTGAAGAGGTATAGCCATGTCAGCTGATAAACCTATTGTCTGGACCATTGCCGGTTCAGACAGCGGCGGCGGTGCAGGCATTCAGGCGGATCTGGCGACCATGACGGATCTTGGTTGCCACGCCTGTAGCGTGATAGCCAGCGTGACCGCGCAAAACTCTGTGGCGGTGAATGGTGTCGAGCCGGTGAGTGAGGCCATCTTGCTCGCTCAGCTCGATACCCTGCTGGCCGACTTACCACCAAGGGCGATAAAGATAGGGCTGCTCGCCAATCAGCGGCAGATCCATCTGGTGGCCGACTGGCTGTTGACCCATATTAGGCCGCTCAGGACGAAAGAGGGTCAGCCTATCCCTGTGATCCTCGATCCTGTGATGGTGGCCTCATGCGGTGATGCGCTTGCGGCCCAAGTGAAAATGCAAGGCAAAGCGCAAGGGGAAGAGGGAGAATCCTCAACGCAGCCAAAGCAAGGCGGCCTGGATTTCACACCCTTCAGGGGAGTGCTAAGCCTCATCACCCCGAACCTTAGCGAATTTGGCAGATTGCTGGGAGAAGAGACGACATCGAGGGATGAGATTCTCACCCAGGCTAAGAGGCTGTCAAACCAGTTAGCCTGTCATCTGCTGATCACCGGCGGCGATAAGGGCGCACTCTGGCAAAGCGAATGGGCTGAAGATCTCTTCGTCTGCAACGAGGTGGCGCACACCTCGGCGATACATCAGCATAGAGGATTTTGCCTGAGTAGCGAGCGACTGGACAACCCAAATCATCATGGCAGTGGCTGCACCCTGTCATCGGCGATCGCCAGTTTTCTCGCCCAGGGGCTGGTGCTCCACGATGCCATCTTGATTGCTAAGGCCTATGTGAGCCAAGGCATCAGGTTCGCGAGTGCCGTTGGCGCAGGAGCCGGCCCCTTGGCACGCTGTGGTTGGCCTGCCGGATTAACATCCTTGCCTCTGATTGTCGATGCACAGATGCCGGCCACTTCCCGTCAGTCGCTTAACTTTCCCAAGCTACAACGCCCCATCGGCGTCTACCCAGTGGTCGATAGGCTAGAGACCCTAGAGCAGCTACTGGCAGCAGGTGCCAGTACGGCTCAGCTGAGGATAAAACTTGCCGATGACGGGCTAGCTGATATCAAGCCTGTTGGCGCCCCCGATGAATCGGCGTTAGAGGCTGTAATAAAAGAGGCTATCGCACTGGGCCGAGCATATGATGCTCAGGTGTTTATCAACGATCACTGGCAGCTTGCGCTCAAGCATGGCGCGTTCGGTATCCATCTGGGTCAGGAAGATCTCTGTAGCGCAGATCTCGAGGCGATCGCCAAGGCGGGCATAGCGCTGGGGATCTCTAGTCATGGGGTATTCGAGCTGGCATTGGCAAGTCAGCTTAACCCTTCCTATCTGGCGTTAGGTCATATCTTTCCCACGCCGACCAAATCAATGCCTTCCAATCCCCAGGGGCTTAAACATCTCGCGCACATGGTTGCGCTGTGGGCGCCCAATTGCCCACGAGTGGCGATCGGCGGCATAGATGCTTCACGTCTGGGGCAAGTTAAGCAGACTGGCGTAGAGGCTGTTGCCGTGGTGCGGGCCGTGACTCAGGCTGAATCACCGGGCGAGGCCTATCGTCAGCTCGCCAGCATGTGGGAGATGGCTCATGACGCTCGATGATAAAGCCTTTATCCAATATTCGCGGCAGATCATGTTGCCCGAGGTCGGCGAACAGGGTCAGCAAAAGTTGATGCAGGCGAGCGTGGCCATCGTCGGTATCGGCGGCCTGGGTCAGCTCTGCGCCCAGTACTTGAGCGCAGCCGGTGTCGGCAGACTCATCCTCATCGATGATGACAGAGTCGAGCTCAGTAACCTGCCTCGCCAGATGCTCTTTGGCCAGGCTGATTGTGGTCAGTACAAGGCGAGTGTGGCGGCAGGCAGGCTTAAAAAGGGCGATTGCCAGGTGCGTGATAAACGGGTGCGGCTCGATGATAGCAATGCTCAGGCGCTGCTGTTTAATGCCGATCTGGTGCTCGATTGTAGCGACAACTTCGCCACCCGTCATAGCGTGAATCGCGCCTGCGTGGCGTTAAAGAAGCGCCATGTGGTGGCCTCGGCCGCGCACTTTTCCGGTCAGTTGATGGCATTTGATCTCAATGAGGCGCCGCAACATGGCTGTTATCACTGCCTGTTTCCACAAGATCTCAAGGTGAGCGAAAGTTGCAGCACCATAGGTGTGCTAGGCCCTATGGTGGGCAGCATGGCATCGATGCAGTCACTCCTGGCAATCAAGCTATTGCTGGGATTACCTGGCTTAGGCCTGCTGAACAGGTTCGATGGGTTAACCGGTGAGATGAAGCGGCTTAAGCTTCGCCGCGATCCAGATTGCGCCGTCTGTTCGGCGAAAGAGACGGCGTCAGGAGAAAAAGATGAATGAGATAAGCATAAGTTTAAATGGACAGCTAATTCAGGTGCCCGTCAGTACAAGTCTAGAAGCCATGCTAGAAGCTCAGGCGGTCGCACTGGACAGCGTCGCCTTGGTACGCGGTGGCGAGGTGGTTCCCAAGTCGACCTGGTCTGAGGTTGAGTGTCAGGCTGATGATGTCATTGAAATATTTGG
Source organism: Shewanella sp. cp20 (assembly GCF_000832025.1). Classification (NCBI taxonomy): domain Bacteria; kingdom Pseudomonadati; phylum Pseudomonadota; class Gammaproteobacteria; order Alteromonadales; family Shewanellaceae; genus Shewanella; species Shewanella sp. cp20. The sequence continues at coordinate 37,185 of NZ_JPII01000047.1, forward strand.
CGTAGTGGCAGGAGGTTAATATGTTAACGATAGGTGATAGTCAGTTCTCTTCCCGCTTGTTTACCGGCACGGGAAAGTTTGCCAGTGCCGATCAGATGCTGGCAGCCCTGGCAGCTAGTGGCTCCCAGTTGGTGACCCTGGCCATGAAGCGAGTCGATCTTAAGGCGGGCTTTGACGACATCTTGGCGCCCATACGCCAGAGTGGCGTCAAGCTGCTGCCCAATACCTCGGGGGCGCGTAATGCCAAGGAGGCGATCTTTGCAGCAGAGCTTGCCAGAGAGGTGCTGGGTACTTCCTGGATAAAGCTTGAGATCCATCCAGATCCCAAATATTTGATGCCGGATCCCATAGAGACCTTTAACGCCGCCAAGGTGCTGTGTGAACGCGGCTTTACTGTTTTGCCCTATGTGCATGCCGATCCTGTGCTGTGTCGCAACTTGGAGTCTGTGGGCTGCGCGGCGGTGATGCCACTCGGTAGCCCTATAGGCTCAAACCGTGGCCTGGAGACGGCGACCTTTTTAAAGATCATTATAGAGCAGGCCAGTGTGCCGGTTGTGGTGGATGCCGGCATCGGCTCTCCTTCTCAGGCGATGGCGGCCATGGAGATGGGGGCAAGTGCCGTGCTGGTTAATACGGCCATTGCCGCCAGTCGCGATCCGGTCAAGATGGCGCTCTGTTTTGCCGATGCCGTCGCCACGGGTCGCAAGGCCTATGAGGCTGGCCTGGCTCAGGTACATCAAAGGGCGATGGCCACCAGCCCCCAGCAGGCGCTTACTGGCTTCTTGACGGAGTAGATCTATGAGTTTCTTGCAAACGTTGAGCGGACTTTCCCGTGAAGAGCTGCGCATGGCGCTGTATTCGACCACCGCTGCCGAGGTTGAAGCGGCTATCGAGGGCGAGCAGGGCAACTTAAGGCATCTTCTGGCGCTGCTGTCGCCGGCAGCCGAGGCCTACCTCGAACCCATGGCGCAGCGAGCCGCCGCCTTAACCCGGCGCCGCTTTGGTCATAACATCGGCCTGTATCTGCCGCTCTATCTCTCTAATCTGTGCGCCAACGAGTGTGACTACTGTGGTTTTACCATGAGTAACAAGCTTAAACGTAAGGTGCTCAGTCTCGATGAGTTGGCGGCGGAGATGGCGGTGATCAAGCCCCAGGGGTTTGACTCCATCTTGCTGGTATCAGGCGAGCACGAGACTAAGGTCGGCATCGACTATTTCTCCGAGGTCTTACCCCTGGTGAAGGCGGAGTTTAGCCATGTGGCCATAGAGGTACAGCCATTGAGCGGCGAGCACTACCGTATCTTGGTCGATAAGGGGCTGGACGCCGTGATGCTGTATCAGGAAACCTATGATCCGGCGACCTATCGTAAGCATCACCTGAGGGGCAACAAGCAGGATTATGGCTATCGGCTTGCCTCGCCGGAGCGGATAGCCGAGGCGGGTGTCGATAAGATAGGGCTTGGGGTGCTATTAGGGCTAGACGATTGGCGCATGGACGCACTCTTGATGGGCTATCACCTAGATTATCTCGAGAGGCGCTTCTGGCGATCGCGTTACAGCATCTCGCTACCCAGGCTCAGGCCCTGTGTCGGGGGGATCGCGCCTAAGGTGCAGTTAACCGACAGAGGCCTGGTGCAGCTCATCTGCGCCTTTCGCCTGTTCAATGAGCAGCTTGAGATCAGCCTGTCCACTCGGGAAAGCCCGAGTCTGAGAGATAACCTCCTCGGACTTGGCATCACCCAGATGAGTGCAGGTAGTCGCACCGAACCCGGTGGCTATGTTAATCCGGCGGCTCAGCTGGATCAGTTTGAGATCAGCGATGAGCGCAGCGCATCTGAGGTTGCCAGCGTTTTACGCGGGCGAGGATTTACCCCTGTGTGGAAGGACTGGGAGGCTGGTTGGATAGGCGCAAGCTAACCAATTCAAGGAGATAGCCGGGCCCACCGCCGGGCTGTACTTTGACCGGGTTTTGATTAATAATTAGCCGTAAGTGTGATTCATGAGAAAGGGCCCTAGATTATGGAAATCCCATCAAGTTTTTCATCCGGTCTTGCCGGTTTGCAAAGTGCCCAGTCTGGCTTGACGCAGGCCACTGTGGATGTTGCTAAACCCAGCCCGCAGCAGGCGAGCGAAGCCGGTGGTACAGAGACGGCTAATCCAGTTAACGCCACAGATAAAACCCAGGCCCTGGTCTCGGCTATCGAATCTAAAAACCAAGGGGAAGCTGCGGTAGAAGTGTTAGAGGCCGCAAACGAGACCCTAGGTACAGTGATAGATATCGAGGTGTAAGTCCGTGGCCGGCGCCATGACTACGCCATCCTTAACGGCAATGCGCCTGAGCGCGTTGCCGTCTTCTTCTGCTCCAACTTCCGTTTTAGCATCCTCTTCAGCCTTAAACTCTGGTTCTATTTCTGGTTCAAAGTCTGGTTCAATTTCAGGCTCAATTTCAGGGGCAATATCAGGCTCAAGGTCCGGTACGGTCAATTCGGCGTCAGTTGCGGCTAATCGCGCGGCAAGCGCAAGCCTCAAGGCGAACACGGCAGGTTCTTTGCCTGCATCTTCGGCTATCACTTCCAGCGTGACTTCCAGCATTTCCAATTCAGGCAGTTCATCCGGCCAAGGGGGGTATAGTCTCTCCCGTGGCCCACTTGGGATTGATGGATTGCTTAATCAAGTCTCCAGCCCGGGACTCGGTGATGGTGGTGCAGGCTCCCATCAAAGCGTATTTTCGGGAGCAAGTGGCATAGGAACGCAAGCTAAAGATTCACGTATGGGTAATGGCTTGCCAAGCGCTGATCCCGCTAGAGGCCCAGGTAGAGAAGGGCGTGACACTAATGGGGCCAGCGCAGTTGATGGGGAAAAGCCCCGAGTCGATATTTTTGGCCGAGCGGATGAAACATCTGGTGAGGCGTACAATCCCTTTACCGATGAGCAGCAAGATACCGCGGGGCGAGAGAATGGCCTAAGGCAAGAGTCTAGCCCAGGGCCAGATGCCGAGCTTGCCCGTCAGGAGGCTGAGCTGAAAGAACTTTCGCGACGCGACGCCGAGGTCAGAGCCCACGAGCAGGCCCATGCCAGCGTCGGCGGCACCTTTGCCCGCAGCCCAAGCTTTAAGTATGAACAGGGCAGCGATGGCAGGCGTTATGCGGTAGATGGTGAGGTGTCGATCGATATCTCCTCCATTCCCGGCGATCCGTTAGCGACCCTGAATAAGATGAAACAGGTCTATGCGGCGGCGATGGCGCCAGTGACACCTTCGATGGCCGATATTCGGGTGGCGAGCGAAGCCCTGCGTAAGATGAATACGGCGAAGGCGGAGCTGGCAAAGGCGCGCCAGGAAAGTACCATTTCCCCACAGCAGACGCAGCCACTTATCGATGCTGGTAAGAGCGAGCAGCAGCGCCAGTTGCCCGAACCTGTAACCCCAAGGGTGAGTGGTAGTGTGGATAATGAGGGCAAGATCTCAGGCGCGAGAGTCGACTCACCGTCGCCGCTCGATGATGACATTTCACCTTCGCAATCAATAGAGAGGATAAGCCGTCATATCCTTGCATCCGATGGCCTTGTTTTTACCTCTGAAGCCCTGTCGATGCGTTATCAATCGGGCGAATCTCAATCTTCATCATTCACTTTCACCCTCTAAAACCGAATGATTTTTAAGGATCAACTGTTCCAGCAGTTGTGAGGCGGGCCCTTGCTTGTCGCGATTGGGAATAACCAAGCTCAGGGGCACCTGGCGATGAGTCGATCCCCTCAGGGTCAAGCGGGCCAGGCGACCTTCCTTGATGGCGTCGCAAACCAGATGGCTGGGGATCCAGCAAAATCCCAGGCCCTTGGCCAACACGACTAAGGCCTCATGAAAATTGGCTACCGTCCAGCGCCGTTCGGCCTTGAGCCAACCCAGTTCACCGCGGGCGATCTGACCCGTATCTTTGATCACTATCTGCAACTGCTCCGCCAGGGTTTGATCGTCCAGGGGCATCGCCATGCTTGCCAGAGGATGAGAAGGGTGGCAGACCAGTTGAAAATCCACGTTGCACAATGGCTGGGCCAGGTGGCCTTTCGGCGGCGTGCCGCCTATGATGGCGAGATCCACGGTTTCCGACTCCACCAGTTCGGCGCTGCCGCTGATCACCGAGTCTAAGACGGTGATGCGGGTGCCACGTCCCAGAGGTTCGAACTCGGCCAGGGCGTCGATGAGGTGTTCCATGGGATAGATTATTTCCCTGGAGATCAACAGACTCGGTTCCCAGCCTTTTTCCAGGTTGCTGGCCAACTGCTCTAGCTCGCTCACCGAGCGGGTGATGTGACGCGAACGTCTAAGCAGTACCTCGCCGCTCTCGGTGAGATAAGCCTTTCGGCCTCTCACTTCCAGTAGGGCAACTCCTAACTGGGTTTGAAGCTTGGCCACCGCATGGTTGAGAGATGACTGGCTCTTATTGAGCTTTTCTGCCGCCTGGGCGTAGCCACCATAGTCGACGACGGCCTGTAGAATACGCCATTGTTCGAAGGTCGATTTAGCCTGACTCATGCTGATCCTGGACTCCTACTGTTTAACGCCCTGAGACTTCGTTTTCTCGGATTTTACGCCATCGCCATCGGTTTTGATGCTCACCAACTTAGGCAGATACTTCTTGGTCGCCTTGAGTCGATGGAAATAGGGGCCCTGATGCAGTGTCTTGGGCCAGTCCAGCAGCATCATGGCTAATACGTTGCGATGCTCGCCCAGGGCAAGATCGGGATTACCTCGGGGTGAAGGGATGGTCTGCACCTTAGGATCGAAGGCTGTCATGATGTGAGCCTGGGTCTTCTTCACTACGGGGTTGTCCGACATGCCTGCCAGATGGAAGCTTATGCCGACTTCGGCGATGATATCGTCGGTGGCATCACGCAGGATCCTGTCTATGTTGGCCTCGAAATAATCCAAGATCCAGGCAAATTCCTTGCTATCGACCGGATGCTGATAATACTCGCTGGCGGCAAAGATAAAGTGGGTCATGCCGTAGATCTTATTGCGGAACTGCTTCTTGTCGAGCTTAGGGTCGCGGCTCTGGGGATAGACGCGATTGAAACCCGCCTTGTACTCCTGCACATAGTCGCCCACACCGAGCTGTTTGGCCCAGTAAACATAGTTGACGAGCTGCGCGGCCCAGGCTTCGATCATCGCCTTGTCGGTGAGTCCGCGTTTAAGGTCGGTCGCCTTTAGGGCCTTGACCAACTTGTCGTGACAGGGCCCTTGCAGGCCAAACTCGTCGATGCGGCTGGAGAACCTCAGTAGCACGTCGGTGTAGAAGAGAAACTCAGGGAAGGGGGCGAGCGCCTTCTTACGCGCCTTGGCTCTGGGGCCCTTACCCAATACATCGATGGCCGCCTGAGCCTCATTCTCTATAAAACCAGGCTGGTCCAGCCGACAGGCATAAAACGCCTGAGACTCGGTGACGGCGTATAGGTCGACTAAAGCGGCATTGGCATACTTATCATCTCCCGTCATGCGATAGAGGCGGATACCATAGTGCCCCTGCACTCTAGGAGGGAGTTGATAGAGATGATCTTCAAGGTTTTGTTGAATCGCCTGCTTGACCCCTTGTGCATCCTGCGAAGTGGCGGTCTCTGCCGACGCTCCTAGGCTGGGTAGCAGCAGGCTTGATGTGAGCGCGAGAGCCCCGATGAGTCTAGTGTACGGGCTTAAGTTGAACATGTTGGCTCCTTTCTAGGATGGTGGCGACTGACTGTGCACTGCCAAAAATCAAATTGAGTTGCTCATCGAGAGACAGTTGTTGCTCGTTGATGAGGAGGAGTTCGAACACGGCCTTATCTTCCTGGTGTGTGTCGCTCAGGATCTGCTCTGCAAGGCTCTGATGCCACAGAGTGAGATAGTAGAGGGGGCCCTGAGTGACGGCGCCGGTAAAGCTAAACAGGGCATCATCGGCTTCAGGCCAAGGCTCGCCGAAACTCAGGGCAAATTCCTGATTTAGGTCGCGATAGAGGCGATGTTCGGGTGCCTGATATGCCCACAAGGCTAGCTTGCTGCGAAACACCTTGAGCTGGGATGCAAACTCCTTAAGCCGGGCCTCGCGGCTATCTCTGGGCAACTGGGGAAGCAGCCGCTTCGACAGGTATTGACTCAGCCAGAGGCTGGCGATCGCCTGGCCATCGCCTAAGGTGTTGTTGAGATAGTAACGCCCGCCTGCGAGCAGGCGAGAGACCATATCGGCGGCGGCGATGATCAGCTGCTCTTGACCGCGATAGTCATCGAGCTCATCCGGCAGCGTGAGGGTGACCTGGCCAAACTGTTGGCCCACTACGCTTTGCCTTAGCGGACTCAACTGGGTTTTTGCCCCTCGATGAGTCGCCGCCTGGCTGAGAAAGATATCCCCCAGTAAACGCCCCTGGTGCCACAGACGCAGCATGTCGGTGTTGATGGTCTCAAACTGCAAGCCAAATGGCTCAAGCTCTTGCTGAATATCACTCAGCAGCTGTCGAACCGATAGGGGCCTAACCTCGACTTTGGCATGGTCTGCAAGCACAGCGCCCAAGCGCCAGGGAGCCGGCGCTATCTGGGTTTGACTATCTAGATATTGTTTGACCTGCACCGGGCTCGCAAGTTGCTGATGGCTGAGTGCCCAGCTGGCATAGTCGAGAGCATCATGTTCCTCTGCTATCGCCTGTTTGGTCTCGAGGATGAGGGACATGGCGGCCAGGTTTTTCTGCTTGGCCCGGGTTTGGTAGGCCTGCCATACCTGGCGCTTACAGGTTTCATCTGGCTGATGGATCAGATAGCTGGCGATTGAGTTATCGAAGGCCTGCGCCTGAGCCTCTTTGGATTTAGCCTCTTTGGATTTAGCTTCGTCGGATTTGGCTTCATCGTCGAGGCGACACCGACTCTCACCTATGATGAGTGACAGATCTTTCTGTCTTAGTCCGTGGGCGATATTTGCCTGAGCGGTATGGATCTTTGCCTTCTGTACCTGGTCAATCTGCTCGGCTATCTGCTGCGTAAGCCGTCGGCCGAGTTGGCGGAGATCTGACACTTGGCTGCGCGCCCATTGTCGGCTCTGTGTTTTGAGCCAAGGGTCTTTGGCTAGGCGCTCAAACTCATCGGCGAGATGCAGCTGACACTGCAATAAGACCTCTTTATCCTGGGCATTCAATGGATAGTGACGATAGAAGCGCACGCTGTCTTTGAGATTAAACAGGCCTAGCAACTCTCGCTCGAGCCTCACGCTGGCGCCTTGAGGAGTCTCGCTGGCCTGAGCCTGGGACAGTGATACCTGGTAGTCGATGCACTGCTTGCTCAGCAGTGTGATAGGAGAGGCGGCCTGGGCCGCCACGCTGTAGTTAAGCGCCAGGGAGACTGCTAAAATGCGTTTTAGCATAGGCGACGCGCTCTTCCACTGACATAGATTGGTTTTTCATCTGCTCGACATGCTTAAGTCGCGGCAGCAAGCCCTGGGCATTGGCTATTTGAATTGCAAGACCCGGGCGCGCATTCAGCTCAAGCAGCAAGGGCCCCAGCTTTTGGTCCAGTACCATGTCTGTGCCCAGATACCCCAGTTCACTCATCTCATACGCCTTGGAGGCCGTATGCAAAAGGGTATCCCAGTGAGGCACCTGGATCTCGGTGAGTTTCTTGTCGGTATCCGGGTGCAGGTCTAGGGGGCGGTCAAACTGTACCGCATGCAGGCCTCTGCCGGTGGCGATATCCAGGCCGACGCCCACTGCACCCTGGTGCAGGTTGGCCTTACCATCGGATGCGGCCGTCGATAGTCTCAGCATCCCCATGACGGGAAAGCCCTTAAAGACGATCAGGCGAATATCGGGTACACCCTCGAAGGAGTAGCCGTCGAAAACGGGATCGAACTCGATGAGCCCCTCGACGATGGCCACATCAGGCTTACCGCCGAGAGAGAAGAGGCCACTGAGTATGTTAGAGATGTGGCGGTCGATTTCGCTGGGCGTGACCTCGTGGCCATTAGGCTTAAAATAATGGCCATTCTCTACCTTAGTGATCACCAAGATCCCTTTACCGCCGGAGCCCTGTGAGGGTTTGATCACGAAGCCGTCGCGGTTGTTAACCATCTCAGGGATATGCATGATCTCATGTTGCTGGCAGACGGTACCGATAAGCGCAGGCACGGCGATGTCGTTCGCCAGTGCCAACTGCTTGGTGGTTAACTTATCGTCCACGCGCTTGTAGAACTTGCGTTGGTTATACCGACCTATGTAGTCGATATTACGCTTGTTCATGCCAAGCACGCCGTTATCCCTTAGTCTTAGCGGATTTGCAAATAGCATGGTTACTCTCCCGCTAAAGGTCTAAAGCGTCTAAGTTCCAATAACTTATAACCTGTGTATTGGCCCATCAACAGCACGGTTGCCAGAATCACCAGATGGATCCCCAGGAAGTTAAATACCCAGTGTTGTACCCAGGTTGCGCTCATGGCCAGGTAGGCTAAGGTGGCGACAAACAGGCTACCACCGCCCTGTACCATCACTTCTTTGGCGCCTTCCTCCTCCCAGAGGATGGACATACGCTCGATGGTCCATGCCAGGATGATCATTGGGAAGAAGGTGATGGTGAGCCCTTCGCTCAGGCCAAACTTGTAAGAGAGTAGGGTGAACAGGCCTATGATGCCTATCACCACAATGATCACCGCCGAGATCCGCGAAATAAGCAGCAGGTTAAGATCCGACAAATAGGAGCGGATCATCAAACCGAAGGCGACGATCAGCAGGAAGCCGATAAGGCCGGTAAGCAGGGTGGTCTGAATAAAGGCCAGGGCGATCAGCACCGGCATGAAGGTACCTGAGGTCTTGATGCCTATGATGACCCTGAGGAACACCACCATCAGCACGCCGATAGGGATCAGCAAGATGCCTTTAAACAGGCTCTGCTCTTCCAACGGCAATTGGTAGAGGGAGAAGTCCAGAGCATCCTTGTTCTTCAGCATGTCGATAGAGGTCGCCAGCGCCGAGCGGGTGTCTTGTAACATGGAGAAGTTCACCTGGGAGTTGACGCCGCCAACGACATCCAACGTCGATTTTGCGGTTCTGTCCCAGATAAGCAGGTTATCAGGACGTCCCTGAGTACCATCGTTGGGGTTAAAGATGATCCACTGCCCCTGGTGGTAGACCTCCACATAGTTGGATAGTTGCTGACGGCGACGCTGATCTTCTAAAAATAGCCCGCTGACCTTCTTGGCCGGGATCCCCTTGCTGTTAAGCATGCGGATGAAGAGATCGGGACGAGAATTGCTGGTGAGAAGCAGTTCCAGATTCTGGCTGCGCTCGGTGGCGTTGAAGCTCTTGTTGAGCTGCTGGGCAAACGAGAGGTTGGTCGCGCTGCGTGACCAGATCTCGCTCATCACCTGTTCGGCGGCGGCCTTCTCTGTGGCAGACCAGTTATAGGCCTGTGGTGTCTCGGGCGCTTGTTCGGCTGGGATCTCATTCTTGCCGGTCGGCACTAAGGTGACCTTGTAGTAGAGATCTTGCTGACCTATCGCCTCTCGGGTCGACCAGGTGACCTGGCGGCCGCTGTCGGTTTGAGTAACCGACATGCCGTAGCCCGGCGAGGTGGCGTTTTCCGCTAGGATCTCGAAGGCTGGATCGTTAGGCAGCGAGAAGGTGACCTCGGCGGGTTCGCCGGTGCCCTGAAAACTGACCTTGGCATCTACCGCCCAGCTCTGTACCTGTTCGCCCGGAAGGAAGGGCACATTATGTTCGATGCCGCGATAGACACTGGCGGCTATGCCTGCGATAAACAGCAGGGCGACTAAGATATAAAAAGGTTTTTTAGAGTGCATCGAGTCTACATCCTATTATTTTGCTGTTTTTGACGGATTTTTCTTACCGTGCACAAAACTCTGACCCACATCGACAACTGCTATGTCTTGCATAAACTTACGTCCCAGCAGCAGCTGATAATCGAGATGGCTACGATCCACTAGGTTAAGGTCGGTTTCCGCCTTGTAATTGCCAATCTGCAGATGGGCATGGATCACCGGGCGTCTGTCATTCTTCTCATCGGCATCCTGCTTGATGCGAACGAAGCGCTCCACCTTAGATTCGAAGGTCTGCGATGGCTTGTCGGCACCTTGGGTGAAGACGTCGAAGCGTACCCACTGCTTACCATTGCGCTCGAACAATATGATGTTGTGAGCATCAAGCGATGAGGACTCTGCACCGGTATCGATACGTGTTTCGAAGCCTGCCTTGATCTCATCGACATAGACATGTTCTACCGCGCCCAGAATAAACTTGTCGCCGATGGGCGATGGGTCGCACTGCACCGGGACCTGTACCACCTGCTTCTCGGGCTGGGTCTTAACGTCGGCCACCTGCTTGGACAGCTGCTCCAGCTGGGTCGAAAGGGAAGTCAGCGCGGCCTGCTGCTCGCTTTGGTTGGCGCTGATTAAGGTGACTAGTTCGCTCTTTTGCTCACTCAGGCTTGCATTAAAGGTGTCGATGTCGACCGGGGCGGGCTGCTCAGGCGCTTGAGTTGCGGCGCAGCCTGCAAGGCTGGTTACCAGGGCGAGAGTGGTCATCTGTTTTAACATAGTGCTTCCCGTTTACTATTTTCGTTTAAACCAAATCTTTGTTGGGTTGATTTTTCACGGCAATAAAAGTGGCGCGTTTGGGTGCCGGATAGCCCTCAACCGTCAGACTGACATCGTTAGGATCCAGATAATCGACTAACGATTCATTAGGCATCCAATCTGTGCTGCGCTGTTCTGCCAATGAGGTGACATCAATATCGACGCAGCGGACATCGACAAAATCTGCCTTCTTGAGCCAGGCTTCTAGGGCCTTGGCCGACGGCAGGAACCAGACATTGTTCATCTTACCGTAACGCTCTCCTGGCACCAGCACTGTGTTTTCATCGCCATCGACGACCAATGTCTCGAGAACCAGTTCGCCGCCGGTCCTGAGTTGGTCCCTCAGTTGCAGCAGGTGATCGATAGGCGAGCGTCTGTGATAGAGCACACCCATGGAGAATACTGTGTCGAAGGCATCCAGCGGCGGCAGTTGCTCTATGCCTAGGGGTAATAGATGTACAGGGTGTTCGTTACCCGCCAGGCGCTTTACCGCCTCAAATTGACACAGAAATAGCGGTGAAGGGTCGATACCGACGACACGTTTTGCGCCGTCACCCAGCATACGCCACATGTGATAACCGCTGCCGCAACCGACATCGAGCACGGTACGATTCTTCAGTGGTGAGATGTGGGGCTGAACCCGCTCCCATTTCCAGTCTGAACGCCATTCGGTGTCGATATGAATGCCATGAAGATCGAAGGGACCCTTGCGCCAGGGGCAGAAGAGTTTCAGCAGGTTCTTGAGTTTTTCCTGTTGGCCCTTGGTGAGCTGCTCACCGCTGCCCACCTCTACCTTAGTGGTGAAATCGATTCTGTCTGGAGCAGGGTAATGGAGTTTATTGAGTACCTTTTCCCATTTGGGCAGATTGCCATGCTTATGTTCACGTTGCCATTGGCCGAGGATCGCCGGGAGTTCTTCTAACCAATGTTGAAGATTGGAGTCGGCGATTTGTTGATAAAAGGAGCTGAAGCTGATCACTTGATGGCCACCATTGATGCGAAATTAAAACATTGGAACCAGACACTAAAATGACTAAAACCTTGAGCCTCAAGGCGTTGCTGATGCTGGGGCAGGGTGTCTGGCTTCATGACATGTTCCAGCGAGCTGCGCTTCTGGCTGATCTCAAGCTCGCTGTAGCCGTTGGCACGTTTAAAGTCGAGATGTAACTCGTCCAGCAGATGCTGTACCGGCTCATCTTCGAAGACGAGTTTCTCTGACAGGACGAGAATGCCGCCGGGTTTGAGTCCCTGATAGATCTTGGCGATCAGGGTTTGTCTGTCTTCAGGCGCCAGAAACTGCATGGTGAAGTTGAGGATGACCATGGAAGCGTCCTGGATATCTATGTCGCGAATATCGGCACAGATCAGATCGACGGGGGTCTCGCTCACATAGGCACTGAGGTTCTGTTTGCAGCGCTCAATCATCGACTCGCTATTATCGACGGCGATGATCTCGCAGCCCCTGCCTTCGATACGGCGACGCACGCTCAACGTGGCGGCGCCCAGCGAACAGCCTAAATCGTATATCTTGCTATTAGGGGTGACACATTTATCGGCGAAATCGCCAAGGGTGTTGATGATCTGTCCATATCCGGGGACAGAGCGACGTATCATATCGCTAAAGACACCTGCGACTCTATCGTCGAATTGAAAGTCACTGATATGTTCACAGGCTTGGGCGTAAATTGTATCTTGATTCGAGTTCATCAGAGTTTTTTGAGTAAATTCAATATTCCATTCTAGCTAATGATAACAGTTCGCAGCAAGTCTAGTACTGGTAATTAGGCATAAAATTCTGTCTAATATCCTAATAACAACATATATTTTACAGCGCGGTGACTTTGTGATTTAAGCGAAGGCGCCAAGGTTATTTTTGTAGCCGGCTTGTAATATGAAGCTGCCTTTAAAACGCCTTTTTAATATGGCCAATATGCAGGCCAGGTTATAGGTGAATGTTTTGAATCGTTTTTAGGTTTAGACAGCCCAATAGTAATGGTTAAAACATCGAGGCGTGTTAGGTTAGCGCTAATAAAATGATAATAGAGACCGGGATAGATCTTTGACACCACTACATCTTTTGGCATCGGCTTTTTTAGCTAAGGTTCGCGGCGCTCTGGCGCGCATGGCCTTCGTCCCCTTAGCCATAGTGCTCACGCTACTTTCCAGTTGGCATCTGGCCGCCGACGAGCGTCAGGCTCCACTGGTGCTGGTGATGGGGGAGGACAGTTATCCTTATCAGTTTGTCGATGAAAACGGTGACGCTAAAGGCGTATTGGTGGACCTTTGGCGTGAATGGTCGTCGCAGACTCAGGTGCCTGTGGTCTTCGTCGCCCGTCACTGGCAGGACTCGCTTAAACAGCTCGCCCTGGGAGATGCCGACATCCATATCGGCCTTGGGATCACCAAGGAGCGGGATCGGGATTTCGATTTTGCCGCGCCCATCGCCTATGTCAGCACCTATCTTTATGTGCGTAACACACTTAAAGGCAAGAAAAATTTTACCGATCTCCAGCCCTATCGCATCGGCGTCGTGGCGGGCTCATCACACGAATCGATACTCAATCATCAGGTTAATGGGCTGAGCTACCGTTACTATAATAGCCGCGCCGAACTGCTTCGCGCCGTGGTGGCCGGAGAGGTAGATGTCTTTGCCGGCATGGAAGGCTATCTAAAGGATAACGCCGTTAGCCGCGCCGTTTTGGAAGAGTTTCCATTGGATAATCGTCTGCTGATCAAGAAGACGGCACTGGTGCCTGCGGTCAGCAAGGGGCGGCTGGATCTTATCACAGAGATCAACCGCGGCTTCGATAGCCTGAGTCAAACCAGCCGCGCCGAAATCGACAAGCGCTGGCTCGGCTTTAGCCGTGATGCCAACACCCTAGTGATAGCGACCACCACAGGTATTCAACCCTTTGTCGATACTGGGGGCGATGGTGAGCCACACGGTCTCTATATCGATATCTGGAAGCTGTGGTCTAAGAAGACGGGGATAGAGGTGGAGTTCCGCCCGGCGTCCATGGAAGATGGTTTAGATGAGCTCAAGTTTCACCGCGCCGATATCCATGTGGGTTATCCCGAGAGCGACACCATGAAGTCCAACCTGACCCGAGCCTGGCGCACCTATCAGGTGAAGAGCCGTCTCTTCAGTTATGGCAAAGCCATCAACAGCTTAGATGAGCTAAAGGGAAAACGCGTCGGCGCCGTGCCCACTGCGCCTTATCTGGATAAGCTCAAGCAGGCGCTGCCGAACTCGGAGCTTAAGCTCTATACCGATGTGACGCAGATGATTCAGGCCGCACAGCAAGGCCATATCGCCGCCTTCGTGGCATCATCTGCCTGGACCCAACACTATTTGCTGAGAGCCGAGTCCTGGTCCGACTTTCACCAGTTCCGTGATCTCGCCTTTACGACAGATATCTATGCCCTGACTCGCAACGAGGATAAGGGACTGGCTCAGCGCATTGCAGCAGGCTTTCGTCTGATCAGCAACGCAGAGCTGGCCAGCATAGAGAATAAATGGATATTGGACAGAGACGACAGGAGCGTGCAGTCGCTGCTTAATCCGCTCTCCATTACAGAAACCCAGCGGCGCTATTTAGACGGCCTGCGCACACTTAAGGTGGGCTACCTTGCCGCCTGGGCGCCCATGGAGTTTCAGGGGCCATCCGGCGAGTTTATGGGGATCAACAGCGAGATCAGCCACTGGGTCGCCGATCAACTTGGCCTGACGCTTGAGGGCGTGCCGTTCGAGCGCTGGAGCAGCCTGCTCGATGCGCTTAAACAGGGCGAGATAGATATCGTTGGCAGTGTCGCCCATACTCCGGAGCGTGAACGGGAAATGGTCTTTACCAGTCCCTACTGGCCATCGCCTTGGGGCTTAGTGACCAACCTAAGTCAGGTGACTGTGTTTAACCTGAGTCAGATGAGTGGCAAGCGCCTGGCTATTGTCGAGGGCTACCATCTGATTGCCAACCTGATGAATAAGGCGCTGGGGATCGAGCTGGTGATCGTGCCCAATAGCCGCGCGGGTGTGGATGCAGTGGCCCAGGGCAAGGCCGACGCCTTCATCGAGAAGGTGATCAACATGGCCATGGTGCTTAAGGAGTCAGATTATAAGGCGCTCAAGATGTCTGTGTTGGCGGACTTTTCCCAGCAGCAGAGCCATTTTGCGCTAAATCCCAAGTACAAGGAATTGGTGCCTCTGTGGGATCAGGCCATCGCTCAGCTGACTCCCGAGCGTCAAGAGGCCATATACCAGCACTGGGTCAAGGAGGAAGTCAGCAGCTGGAAGGCGATGCTGAACTATCGGAGCGCCTTCTATCTCCTGGCGCTGGTGAGTTTTGTGCTGTTCGTTTATCTTATCTGGCGTGCCCAGCGTAGCCGCTTTGCGGCCGCCAAAGAGCTGGCCCATGAGCTGACCCGGGCCGGGCAGTTCGATACGCTTACCGGCCTGCCCAATCGTAGCCTGCTCGATGACAGGCTGCAGCAGTCGGTGCTGCTGCACAGGCGTGAGATGCAGCCCTTTGCCGTGCTCTTTATCAGCTTCGATAATATGCGCCAAATCAATCAGACCTTTGGTCATCAGGTGGGCGACAAGGTGCTGGCCGAGGGCGCTCAGCGACTCAAGTCGGCGGTGCGTAAGTCAGATACTCTGGCACGCTTTGGTGGCAACGAATTTGTGATGGTGCTCAATCGCAGTAAAGATCTCGATACCGTGTGTCAGGTGGCCGATGGCATAGTGGGCGGCTTTAGTGCGCCCTTTGCCATCAACGGCCTGGATGTGGCACTATCGGTCAGCATAGGGGTGGCCATGTTCCCGAATGATGGCGACACTGTCGTCGAGTTACTCAAGACCGCCGACAAGTTGATGTCGCGGGCAGTGAAACAGGGTGGGCGTTGTTACCAAAGTGCCTGATCTGTGACCCCAGTTCAGGATTTGATGGATATTTATCCAACCCAAAGGTTTACTTCATTTTAAGCGGATGAAGTTGTTTTGAAATCGGCAATATTTCACTATAATGCCGCTTTTGTCATGTATTGAATATCCTCAAGCACGGCCTTGACGGATGAAAGGAAAGTGTTAGATGCGCAGTCATTATTGTGGAGACGTTAATCGGTCTCATGTTGGGGAAGAAGTTACTCTCGTAGGTTGGGTAAACCGCAGTCGCGATCTCGGTGGCGTGGTTTTTCTGGATTTGCGCGACCGTGAAGGCGTGATTCAGGTAGTATACGATCCTGATCTGCCAGAGGTATTCGATGTCGCCAGCACACTGCGCAGTGAGTTCTGTGTTCAGGTGAAAGGCTTGGTACGCGCACGTCCTGACAGCCAGATCAACGATCAGATGCGCACAGGTGAGATTGAGGTGCTGGGTAAGGCGCTGACCATTCTCAATAGTGCACCGGCACTGCCGATCAACATGGACAAAAATCAACACAACACCGAAGAGCAGCGTCTTAAGTATCGCTACCTGGATCTGCGTCGCCCAGAGATGGCCGAGCGCATCATCTTCCGCTCTAAGGTGACCAGCGCCGTGCGTCGTTTCCTCGACGGTAACGGTTTCCTCGATATCGAGACGCCTATCCTGACCAAGGCGACGCCAGAAGGTGCACGTGACTATTTAGTGCCTAGCCGTACTTATAAGGGCCAGTTCTTCGCGCTGCCGCAGTCGCCACAGCTGTTTAAGCAGCTGCTGATGATGTCAGGTTTCGACCGTTACTATCAGATCGTCAAGTGTTTCCGCGACGAAGACTTACGCGCCGACCGTCAGCCAGAATTTACCCAGATCGATATCGAAACCTCATTCATGACCTCTGCCGAGGTGATGGATAAGACCGAAGAGATGGTACGTGGCCTATTTAAAGAGCTGCTGAATGTCGACTTAGGCGAGTTTCCTAAGATGACCTTCGCCGAGGCGATGCGTCGTTACGGCTCAGATAAGCCGGACCTGCGTAACCCGCTAGAACTGGTGGATGTGGCAGACCTAGTTAAAGATGTCGACTTCAAGGTATTCCAGGAGCCTGCAAACGACAGCGAAGGCCGTGTTGCCGTGCTGTGTGTACCGGGCGGCGCCTCGCTGTCGCGCAAACAGCTTGACGAGTATGGCAAGTACGTCAACATCTATGGCGCCAAAGGGTTGGCATGGATGAAGGTAAACGAGCTGGAGAAAGGGCTGGAAGGCATTCAGTCGCCAGTACTTAAGTTCCTCAGCGAAGAGGTGGTTAAGGGCATCCTGGATCGTACCAATGCTGCCAACGGCGACCTTATCCTGTTTGGCGCCGACAAGGCGAATATCGTGGCAGAAGCCATGGGCGCGCTGCGTCTGAAGGTGGGCGAAGACTTCGACCTGCTCCAAGGTGACTGGAAGCCACTATGGGTGGTTGACTTCCCAATGTTTGAGCGCACATCTGACGGCGGCCTGCATGCCATGCACCATCCGTTTACCGCGCCAAGTGGTATCACACCGGCCGAGCTGGAAGCCAACCCTACGGCGGCCATCTCTGACGCCTATGACATGGTGCTAAACGGTTGTGAACTGGGCGGTGGCTCGGTACGTATCTACGACGGTGAGATGCAGTCTGCCGTATTTAGAATCCTGGGGATCGATGACGAGGAAGCGCAAGAGAAGTTTGGCTTCCTGCTTGAAGCCCTCAAGTACGGCACACCTCCACACGCAGGCCTAGCGTTCGGTCTTGACCGTATGGTGATGCTGATGACAGGTGCGAGTTCGATTCGTGACGTGATGGCATTCCCTAAGACCACCACGGCAGCCTGTCCGCTCACCAACGCACCAGGTTTCGCTAACCCAGTACAGCTCGAAGAGCTTGGGGTGAGCGTAGTCGAAGCGAAGAAAGAGCAGGAATAAATCAAGATTGAACCAATAAGCCGAGCATCTTGCTCGGCTTTTTCGAGGCAAACTCGAATAAGGAGTCCCTATGGCCGGTCACAGTAAATGGGCCAACATCAAGCACCGCAAGGCGGCACAAGACGCTAAACGCGGTAAACTCTTCACCAAATTCATTCGCGAGCTTACGGTAGCGGCCAGAGAAGGCGGCTCGGATCCCGATTCGAACCCGAGACTCAGGGCGGCAATCGATAAGGCGCTGTCAAATAACATGACCCGTGATACGGTCGAACGTGCCATCAAGCGCGGTGCCGGCGAACTCGACGGCCAGGTGCTGGAAACCATCATGTATGAAGGCTATGGTCCGGGTGGCACCGCAGTGATGGTCGAAACCATGACTGATAACCGTAACCGCACCGTTTCAGGTGTGCGTAACGCCTTTAGTAAGTCGGGTGGCAACCTGGGTACAGATGGCTCTGTGGCTTATCTGTTTGAGAAGCGTGGCGTGATCTCTTACGCCGAAGGCAGCGATGAAGACACCATCATGGATGCGGCGCTCGACGCCGGCGCCGAAGATGTCGTGACCAATGATGATACCTCTATCGATGTCTACACCACGCCAGAAGCCTTTGGTGCCGTGAAAGATGCGTTGGACGCGGCAGGGCTAGAGGCGGTCAACGCCGAGGTGACCATGGTGCCGTCTACCAAGGCAGAGTTGGACGCGGCCACCGCGCCTAAATTCTTGCGCCTTATCGATAACCTTGAAGATCACGACGATGTGCAAGAGGTCTATCATAACGCCGAGATCTCTGACGAGATCTTAGCCAGCCTCGAATAGGCAAGCGATGCCAATAATCTTGGGGGTGGATCCCGGCTCGCGAATCACAGGTTATGGTGTGATCCAGTGCCAGGGGCGGCAGCAGATCTACCTGGGCAGCGGCTGTATTCGTACCCAATCGGATGATCTGCCCTCCCGTCTTAAGGTGATATTCGACGGGATCAGCGAGATCATCCGCCAATACCAGCCGGACGAATTTGCCATCGAGAGAGTGTTTCTGGCCAAGAACGCCGATTCGGCCTTAAAACTTGGTCAGGCACGCGGCGCCGCCATAGTGGCCGCCACCAATGCCGATCTGCCGGTGGCCGAGTATTCGGCGACCCAGATCAAGAATGCCGTGGTCGGCACGGGACGGGCGCAGAAAAGCCAGGTGCAGCACATGGTGCAACAGATCCTGAAACTGCCCGCTGCCCCACAGGCCGATGCGGCCGATGCCTTGGGGGTTGCCCTGTGCCATTTCCACACATATCAGAGCCTGATCGCCATGGGCGGTAAGGCGAGCGCGAGAACTTACGGAAGATATAGATGATAGGTCGTTTAAGGGGATTACTGGTCGAGAAACAGGCGCCCGAGGTGCTGATCGAAACCGCTGGCGTCGGTTATGAGGTACAGATGCCGCTGACCAGTTTTTACGAGCTGCCCGAGCTAAACCAAGAAGCGGTGATCTACACCCATTTTGTGGTGAGAGAAGATGCTCAGCTGCTTTATGGTTTCATGAGCAAGCAGGAAAGGGCGCTCTTTAGGCTGCTAATCAAGACCAATGGCGTGGGCCCCAAGCTGGCGCTCACCATACTCTCAGGCATGACGGCGGCCGAGTTTGTTAAGTGCGTCGAACACGACGACATCGCCACTCTGGTGAAGCTGCCGGGCGTTGGCAAGAAGACCGCCGAGCGCTTGCTGGTTGAGATGCGTGATAAGCTCAAGAGCCTGATGGAAGCGTCCCACGGCAACGAGCGTGAGTTTGTGCTGCAGTCAAACTATACCCCAGCACCTGTGGTCAACACCGCCGAAGAAGATGCCATCTCGGCGCTTTTGGCGTTAGGATATAAGCCTGCACAGGCCAGTAAGGCGGTCTCCAGTGTCTTCGAAGAGGGCATGGATTCAGAAACCTTGATCAAGGCATCGCTGAAATCGATGCTCTAGCGCCCAGAGTGAGAAATAGATGATTGAAGCCGATAGGTTAGTTCACGCCCAGCCTCAGGGCACCGAGGAACGGGATGAGCAGATAGATAGGGCCATGCGGCCTAAGCTGCTGGATGAATACACGGGCCAGGACGATACCAGGGCTCAGCTTAAGGTGTTTATCGAGGCGGCGCAGAAGCGAGGCGAAGCCTTAGATCACATGTTGATCTACGGGCCGCCGGGTCTGGGTAAGACGACGCTGGCCATGATCGTGGCCAACGAGATGGGGGTTAACATCAAGTCCACCTCAGGGCCTGTGCTGGAAAAGGCCGGGGATCTGGCAGCGCTGCTGACCAACCTCGAGGCTGGCGATGTACTCTTTATCGATGAGATCCACAGATTAAGCCCTGTGGTGGAGGAGATCCTCTATCCGGCGATGGAAGACTATCAGCTGGATATCATGATAGGTGAGGGGCCGGCGGCCCGCTCTATCAAGTTAGAGTTACCGCCTTTTACCCTGATCGGCGCAACGACCCGCGCAGGGGCGCTAACCTCGCCACTTCGTGCCCGATTTGGTATACCGCTGCGTCTCGAGTTTTATAATGTTAAAGATCTCAGCAGTATCGTGGCTCGTTCGGCTAAGGTGCTGGAGTTGCCCATAGATCAAGAGGGGGCTGTGGAAGTGGCCAGGCGTTCTCGTGGCACCCCGCGTATCGCCAACCGCCTGCTCAGACGGGTGAGGGACTACGCCGAGGTGAAACATGACGGCGAAGTCAATAAGACGGTTGCCGAGAGTGCCTTGGATATGCTGGATGTGGATGTCGAAGGCTTCGACTATATGGACCGCAAGTTGCTACTCGCTATCATAGATAAGTTTATGGGGGGCCCCGTGGGCCTGGATAACCTGGCAGCCGCCATCGGCGAGGAGCGCGAAACCATCGAAGACGTGCTCGAACCCTTCCTAATCCAGCAAGGCTTTATTCAGCGCACCCCAAGAGGGCGTATTGCGACGGCCAGGGCCTATCAGCACTTTAACTTGATCCAGCCCGAGTAGCTGTTAAGAAAAAAGGTTATTCATCTTAAGCCTCTCATCTGAGCTTTGGCTTGCCAGTGCTAGCAAATTGTAAACAAGCGTGGTCAATTGACCGCGCTTTTTTATGTCTTATTTTCTTCTCGTCGCAGGCATTTATAGGCTAGTCCAGAGTCTTTAATGACAATCTTGAGCTTGAGCTTGAGCTTGAGCTTGAGTCTTTGGCTTGTGTTTTTCTTACCGCTTCATCGCTTGCTTGTTCGCTAGCTTGGCCGCTAGCGGCAATCTTTACCCTTCAAGCTAGAGCTTTCATGCTATAGGAATAAAGATACAAAAGGTCACATCTGTATTATTTTTCTGCTTTATATGTTGGTAATTATGGTGATGTGTTTATTAATTTAACAAAGGGTTTTTAATATATTTAAGTTGAAGTTTATCTTGCGCCTGCTTATTTGATTATTTATCAGTTTACGCCTTTAATTTAAATCTGTTAACCCTGCGCCCTGTCGCAATTGCCGCTTATTCAATATTCTAAAAGAAGGGCTGAAACCTGCTGCTTTTCTCCTCGTTTGTAAAATATTGTAACAACAGTTCTAAGGCTTTTTCAGCATCCTTATTCATTAGGGGTTTTACGGTCGGTGATTGTTAATGACGGCGGCTTTATGTGCAAATTGCGTAACGACAGCGGATTGAAACGTGTGTTTAGCTCTTTTAATTGTGATCGGCATCACACTTTTGTCTTTTGTGTGCGTTGTGATTGTGTTGCAGCTCAGGCCGAGTAAAACACTGCCTTGGGTCAAGTAACCTAGTTAATTAAACCAGATGAATGCCTATTCACTCATTTGCCTGAAATATCAAACTCGCTCAGTTACTTAAATGGTACTTTTTATTAACCTTTATTTTTCATTGGTTAATAAATTGGTGGATTGACGGCTTTAGGGGGAAAAGACAGTATCGATTCGAGCGTTGAATAAATAAAAGAACGGCGCCGAATAAAAATTGAATTAGGGAGTAGACCTACATGATTAAAAAAAGCAGATTAGCTGCAGCAGTTAAATTAAGTTTAATTGCGACAGTGTCGACCAGTGGATATTTTGTTGCCAACAATGCAGTTGCTGCCGAAGAAAGTGCCTCTTTTGAACGTATCGCGGTGACCGGCTCACGCATTCAACGTCAAGACATGGAAACGGCTTCACCGGTAACCGTTATCGATGCCAGTGCCATTCGCGCCGAAGGTTACAACTCGGTCGACGAGATCCTACAGGCACAACCTGCCATGGCCGGTATGGCGGTAGGTTCTACCACTAACAATGGTGCCGATGGTGTCGCCCAGGTGGATCTGCGTGGTATGGGGGCGAGCCGTACCTTGGTACTGTTAAATGGCCGTCGTATGGTTAACTCTGGTTCGGGTGCAGATAGCGCCGTGGATCTCAACACCATCCCAGTGGCGATGATCGCTCGTGTGGAGATCTTGAAAGATGGCGCCTCGGCCGTGTATGGTTCCGACGCCATTGCCGGTGTGGTTAACATCATCACCAAGAAAGATTTCGAAGGCTTCCAGCTAGACATCAATGGCGGCGCAACCGACAAGGGTGACGGTGAAAACGTCGAGATCAGTGCACTCTATGGCTTCAATACCGATGGTGGTAATTACACCTTTGGTGTGGCCTATTCGGATCGTGGCGGCGTGATGCAAAAAGATCGCGACTGGGTGGAGAAGGGCTCTAGTAGCTTTATCCCAACCGGCTCGCTAGGCGGTAAGGTACAGGATGAGAACGGTAACTGGGTCGATCGCACCGAAGGTTATGACTTTACCCAGGATAGCTGGCTGCAGACGCCAAATGAGCGTTACAGCTTCTTCGCCAACGCGACGCAAGAATTGGCTAACGATATCGTCTTTACTGGTGATCTCTTATACACCAAGCGTCAATCTGAGCAGATGATGGCGGCTCAGCCGGCCTCTGTGATGCTGGATGTGTGTACGCCAAGTTCAACCGGCAACTGCATCACGCTCACCGATGAGATGATTGCTGGCGGTATCAAGCCTGATGATCAAGGCCGCGTGGAATACCGCAGAAGAACCACAGATGCCGGTAACCGTATCTATGAGCAAGACACAGATACCCTGCGCGTATCTGCCGGTCTAGCCGGTGAGTTCGATGTTCATACGGGTATTGCCTGGGACCTGTCTTACACCTATGGTAAGAACAAGGCTGAGACCTGGGTTCATAACTCAATCAACGCCAAGAACATGGAGCAGTCTGTCTATGATAATCAGGATGCCTGGTTCAGCGGCGACCCACTGTCTCAAGCCATCATTGACGACATTAGCTACCTTGAGTCCACGACGGGCGGCAACGAGCAGCACATCGTCTCTGGTGTGATCAGCGGTGAAGCCTTCGACCTGGAAGCAGGCCCTGTCGCTTATGCGATCGGCGCCGAATACCGCCATGACAGTGGTTACTACAATCCCGATCCTGTGATCGTGGCGGGTGAAGGCACGGCGGCGCAGCAAGATCCTACAGATGGTAGCTACAGCGTGATCTCTGTATATCAAGAGGTGAGCGTACCTTTCACCGACAAGCTAACAGGTGAATTCGCGCTGCGTTTCGATGACTACTCGACTTTTGGTAACGCATCGACCTGGAAGATAGGTTTGACCTATGAGGCGACCGACGACCTTATGCTACGCGCCGTGGCGGCTACCGGTTTCCGCGCGCCAAACGTGAGCGAGCTGTATGGCGGTAACGTGGGTTCATACGACTACCTGGACGATCCTTGGGGTAACGAGCAGGACCCACAGATTTTGGTGAACTACACCTCAGATCCCGATCTGAAGGCGGAGTCGTCTGAGTCTTACACTGCAGGTCTAGTCTACTCGCCAAGCTATATCGATGGCATGTCGCTGACCTTGGATTACTGGCGCTTTAAGATCACAGATGCTATCTCGCGTCTGGACGTTCAGGCGGGTCTAAATGCCTGTCACGCCGGTGATACCACAGCCTGTGAGACCTTCGGTATCACGCCTGACGGTAACCTGGAAAACCTGACTAACCCGCTGACCAACGTGGGCTATCAAGACACGAGTGGTGTCGACTTTAACCTGGCTTACCGTTTTGAGGGTCTGGGCTTAGATTGGAGCATCAGCAACGATTTAACCTACTTGCTTGAGTTTGAGCAGGATGGCATCGACTACACAGGCACTATCGGTGGCATGTTCGGTGGCTATTCTAAGGTGAAGAACAACTTTAGCGTGAAGGCAGGCCAGGGTGACTGGAGTGTGATGTACTCTAATCGCTTTATCGGCGAGATGGACGACATCAACTATGGTGATGCGGTTGACTCTGTGCTGTACCACAACATCTCTGGTATGTACCACATCAACGACAGCATTACCGCTAGCCTGGGTGTGAAGAACTTTACCGATGAGAAGCCTGTAATGGTGGCCAGCGGTAACGAGGCGGGCACAGTGCCTGAGGTGTACGACACTATCGGTCGTCAGATCTACGGCGGTGTAACCGTTAAGTTCTAGGTTGTAGAATGAAATAAAAAAGCGCCCTAGGGCGCTTTTTTTATGCAAGTTTAACGATTAGCCTAAACCCTGCTGGGCAGATTTCATCTGAATAAACTCAATCTTGTAACCATCGGGATCTTCGACAAAGGCAATCTCTGTGGTGCCACCGGCAACCGGACCTGGCTGACGTGTCACCTTACCGCCCGCGGCTTCGATAGCGGCGCAGCGGCTGTAGATATCCTCTTCGCCAATCGCCAGATGGCCAAAGCCACTGCCGAGATCGTACTTGTCTGTGTCCCAGTTGTAGGTGAGCTCAACCACCGCGGCGCCTGTGGCCTCCTCGTCGAAGCCGACGAAGGCGAGGGTATAACGGTACTCTGGGTTTTCAGACTTGCGCAGGAGTTTCATGCCCAGGATCTCGGTGTAAAAATGTATGCTACGATCGAGATCGCCGACTCTCAGCATGGTATGTAAAAGTTGTGCCATAAGGACCTCTTTTTAGGAAAATGCTAGGCACAAGTATACCTTATTTATCCGCTATTTAAATCTGATACGTCAGCCTTGCTTTTGTCATAAATCCCTATTGAAATCAGATTGGCCTTGCCATGATCCTGCTCACAGAATCAGCCTATGTCTCTGGTGTTCAAGCGGATGGCTGAGATAATGAAGCCTGGTTATTAGAGGAGCTGTCGATGCCAACCGAACTAAAAATGGCCCTAGGACTTATGGTCACCATAGCACTGTTTCTATCTGTGTTCTTTATGAGCATGTTTTAATTCGCTTGCCTGATTTGGCAGTCGAGTCGTACAAAAAAAGCCGCTTTTGCGGCTTTTTTTATGTTTGAACGTAGGTATCCATCTCGCTTTGATGCTGCTAGCGCCTACCAAGACCAAGAAGACTTACTCGTCCGGATAGACCTTCTCTTTAAACTCACACAAGTCTTCAATCAGGCAACTGCCGCATCTTGGCTTGCGGGCGACACAGGTGTAGCGCCCGTGGAGAACGAACCAGTGGTGCACATCCACCTTAAACTCGGCAGGCACAACCTTTAACATCTTCTGCTCGACCTGATCCACGTTCTTGCCCATGGCAAACTTGGTGCGATTAGCGACGCAATAGAAAAGGGCGTCGACGGCGATAGTCGGCCAGCCAAAAGATAATAAAGAAAGGTATAAGAAATGTTTAGTTTTATTAGGCTACTTTGTTTTATTTAAAATTATTATTCAGTTCTTTTAATAGATTACTTGCTACGGCTTTACCTGAGTTTGGGTTTTGTCCGGTAATCAACCTGCCATCATCAATTGCATAAGAAGTAAAAGGGATGAATCGCTTATCATAATTTGCACCCAGAGCTACTAGTTCATCTTCAAGTGAAAACGGTACTTCATCTGTTAAGCCTGCTAACCACTCTTCCGTATTTGAAAAGCCCGTAATGTGCCTTCCGGCAATCAGCGGTATGCCCTCAGATGATTCAAGGTTCAGCAATGCAGCGGCTCCATGACAAACAGATGTAATATAGCCCCCTTGGTTGTGTATGCCTTCGGCAAGGCGCTTTAGATCTTTGTTGTTTCTAAAGTCCCACATTGTTCCGTGCCCACCTGCAAAATAGATTGCAAGGTAATCGTTTGCGGATAACTTTCTGGCATCCAAGGTGTTTGTGAGCATAGCGTTGAAATTAGGTTCGTTTAAATGGCTTTTCGCCGATTTATCCATATACAACCAACCTAAGCTTCTTTCATCAAGAGGCGTTTTACCACCTACCGGACTGGCAATATCTACTTCGAAATCTGCTTCGATGATCAAATCATAAAAGTGCGTTAACTCCGTCAGCCACAAACCTGTTTTATCCTCGCGTCTGGGATAGTCCTCATGATTTGTCACCATGATTAAGATCTTTTTTTTCTGCTGTTTATTAGAATTCAAAACGTACTCTCCTGTTGTTGAGCATGCCCATAGTAAACTAGTGCATAATGTAAAAATGACGAACTTAATCTCAGTCTTCATCTATTTGCCTCTAACGATTTTCTAATAGTGTCTTTGCTAACCCATCTCTGTAAGGGGTAATCTCAAAATCAGGAAAACGCGTCTTAAACTTGTCTGATACAAATAAGTTATCAACTTCATAACGGGGCAGCAGTTCAAGTGTTTCCCGCACCGGTTTGCTCATAAAGCTCAGAAGCTTTAGCTGCCATTTTTTTAACACTGTGTATTTACAGTTAGCCCCAAGTATGTCGCCAGCTATATCTATTAACTGCTTGTAGGTAAGTCTGTTGTCATCACACGGTAAATGCCATGTCTGTCCATAGGCATCAGATGTGTTTCCCAATAACGCCATTGCTTTGCTTGCATCCGGTGTGTAAATCAAGGTACGCAATGTTTTATCACTGATGAATACCTTAGCTGATCCGCCTGCACGTAACTTGTCAAGCACAGTGGTATTTGTAATGCTTTGTGTTTTACCCGGTCCATAAAACTCAGGCGCACGGCAAATGATGGCTTGTACTCGGCCTTCATCCATTGCATCTAGCAGCATTTGGGCGATCAGTCCCCGGACTCTGCCTTTATCTCCATACGGCTCAAATCGTATTTCTTCAGTGAGTAATTCATTGGTTTGAGGATACATGTAGGTGTTGTCAAAATAGACAAGCTTTGCCTTATGCATTGCACAGGCGTCTATGACGTTGCGCATCATTATAGGAAACTGCTCGACCCACATCGCCGTATCAATTGGCAATCCAGCTGTTAAATAGACGATCTCTGAGCCTTCAACCGCATTTTGGGTCTCAACTGCATTAAGAAGATTGGCACTAACCAATTCATCTGTGTCGTTTACCCTCTTTGGGTTTCTACTTACCAACCGAATATCATCCGTGAATTCTTTTTTCAGAGCTAAAGCGAGTTCGCTACCGATTTGGCCATTAGCCCCTAGTATTGTTTGCATATTGATTTACCCCATTGGATGTCGTGTTTGCTGAATCATAAGGTTAAAGTTAACTTTAATGTCAATGGCTAAATTTCACACTTTTTCTGGTCACCTCAATCTCAACATCACAAACACATTTTCTTGGTTTCTCACTATTGACCTTAAAGTTAGGTTTAAGGTTAGGCTTGTTCCAACGAGTTAGTTTCGTTCGTTATACGGTTGCGTTTTTAAAGTCAGAGTAGCGCCTTGAACGCCTTTAACAATGGGTATTGCAGATACAAATTTTGGGTTAATACCAGAGACCAATTTAGAAATTCAAAGCTTGAGGTAAAAATCATGAACATGAGAGAAATGGTAAAAGTTATCGGAATCGGCATCGGATTGACGATAAGTTCAATGAGCGTGCAAAGTGCGACTGAACAGGACAGACAAGATGTATCTATCATTGATATTGCGGGTCACCAAGTCCCAGTGGCTAAAGGAGGGCTGTATGATCGATTCCGCTCCAATCCTCCTTTATCTGTCATCCTTCAGGAAGCACCAGATATTGATTTAAGCTGGTTTGAAGGTATTCAGAAAACGAAAGTGGATGCAGGGTTTGAAACTTACTCTCCTAATTTTTACTACCAAAATAGTCGTATTACTGCTGTTTATACCGCTGATTTAGATCGTCTTAAAGCGCTCATGCCTGCTAAGGTATTGGAAAGCATACAACCGTTGCAAATTTGGCCCGGTAGAGGGATGGTGGCGTTAACGGCATATGCATATCACTATTGTGATAATGACAGCTACAACGAAATAGCTCTTTCAATCATTACCAGCAAACCCGGCAATTCAAGTTGGGGGCCATTTACGTTGATGGGGCAGTCTATGTCCAAAGACTATTCGGGCTATGTTTTAAAGCTTCCTGTCGATACTGAACTTGCCAGAGTACGTGGTGTGGTGGGCTATAACCTGCCAAAATGGTTGACGCAGATAAACTACAGCCAAACTGACAAGACCATTAGGTTCGAAATCTTCGACAGCGAGACTGGAAAGATGGATCTCGCTATTCAGGGCGAAAAATTGGAAGACTTGTCATCCAACGAGGAATTTGTAACGAACAGTTTTACCAATGTGGATGCACAGGGGAGACTTATTTCCGGTTACGCGGTTTCCCGCCAACTTTCTCATGGCTCAACAATGGATGACGATGCCATCAAATTGACGTTGAGTGATGGTAGTTTTTCGGAGTACATCAGATCCCTAGACTTAGGCGAAATGGTTAAGTATGAGTACGTCCCTGACTTTCAAAGTGCTTTGTATACACCAAAGCCATTGCAATAAACGATGAACTAACCCCATGAAGCCATTTAGCCCTCAACAAAATGGCTTCATGCAATTCGCTATAAAAGCAGTGAGCATAAAACGGTAGTTGTTCAATACACTTAAGTTAAAGTTAAGTTGAGCAAACTGAATAGTGGTAAGTAATATTATGAAAATTGGTGAACTCTCAAAAAGGACTGGATTGGCTACGTCCAAAATTCGTTTTTATGAAGACATAGGTCTTCTAAAATTGGTAAATCGCTCTGCCAACGGGTATCGCACTTATCCACCAGAAGCAGAGGTGATTTTAAACCTTATATCCAATGGCCAAAAAGCCGGGTTTAGTTTGGATGAGTTGCGTAAATTGCTACCTACGGATATGGACAACTGGCAACATGACAATCTGTTAGATGCCCTTCGTCAAAAATTAACCGATATTGAAGAGCTGGAAAAAAAGCTTGCTAATAGCAAGCGGCAGTTGAAGAGTATTCTTGCTGAAATAGAAGAGAAACCTGACGATATCAACTGTGCGGACAATGCCAAACGCGTTATATCACAGATAGGATTGAATAAAAGCACCAGCCCGGATGCTAAATCGTCGAAGTGATATTCTCCAGGCTGAAGCGAATTGGTTGTAATCGTTTTAGTGCTTACCTAGTGTAAATTCTGAAGCATTATCGATAAACCGACTAAATGGTGGCATAAAGTAGAGCTGCAGAATTCCATCTATTTTGTTTACAGGTTCCTTTGTCATAATTCATTGATCTAGGTCCCTCACTACGGTATCGCTCAAATGACTTTAGCTAAGTACAGAGTTATATAGAGGGGTTACCGTCCGTTGTTTGCTTAAAGTGAACTAAAGCCTATTCGGCTTTATCCTTAAACTCACAGAGATCTTCAATCAGGCAACTGCCGCATCTTGGCTTGCGCGCAACACAGGTGTAGCGCCCGTGGAGAATAAACCAGTGGTGTACATCCACCTTAAACTCGGCAGGCACAACCTTTAACATCTTTTGCTCGACCTGATCCACGTTTTTGCCCATGGCAAACTTGGTGCGATTAGCGACGCGAAAGATGTGGGTATCGACGGCGATGGTTGGCCAGCCGAAGGCGGTGTTTAACACCACGTTGGCCGTCTTACGACCCACTCCCGGCAAAGCCTCCAGTTCCTCACGGTCTTCGGGCACCTCACCGCCATGCTTCTCCAGCAAGATCTCGCAGGCCTTGATGACGTTGATGGCCTTGTTGTTATACAGGCCTATGGTCTTGATATATTCTTTGAGTCCCTCGACGCCCAGATCGTAGATGGCGCGCGCCGTATTGGCCACGGGAAACAGTTTGTCGGTGGCCTTGTTGACGCTCACGTCCGTAGCTTGGGCCGACAGGGTAACGGCAACCAGTAGCTCGAAGGGGGAGGAGAAGTTAAGTTCCGTTTCTGGCTTAGGGTTGTTGTCGCGAAAGATCTCGAGGATCTTACGGCGCTTTTCGGTATTCATAACTTAACTCACCTTGGTAATGCGTGCTCGGGTCACTGCTGGGGCAGCCTCTGGGGCCGGTTTACGTGCCTCGAGCTGCTTGTCGATCATGTTCTTGATGGCAATGAGGAAGCCCATGGCGATAAAGGCGCCGGGTGGCAGCATCGCCAGCAGGAAGTTGGTATCCACCTGCCATAGGTGAATCGTTAATCCCTTGGCCCAGTCACCGAGCAGTAGGTCGGCGCCATCAAATAGCGTGCCTTGGCCGAGGATCTCACGACAAGCCCCGAGCAGCATAAGCACTAGGGTGAAGCCCAATCCCATCATCAGGCCATCAAAGGCTGCTTTAACCACGTTGTTACGTGAGGCAAAGGCCTCGGCGCGCCCTATGATGACGCAGTTGGTGACGATAAGGGGCAAGAAGATCCCAAGTGACAGGTATAGTCCGTAGGCGTAGGCGTTGATCAACAGCTGCACACAGGTCACTAGGGCGGCGATGATCATCACAAATACGGGAATGCGGATCTCCTTAGGCACAAACTCTCGCACCAACGAGACCAGCACGTTGGAGCCGACCAGCACAACAAGCGTGGCTAACCCAAGGCCGATGGCGTTGGTGAGTGTGGCGGTGACTGCGAGCAGTGGACACAAGCCCAGGAGCTGGACCAGGCCCGGATTATTCTTCCACAATCCTTGCCAAGCGATATCACGATAGTTACTCATATTGCACCTCACAATTGGCAGGGCGGCTTAGCAGTGTCTGCTTGTTGGCATTAAAATAGCGCAGGGTGCGTTTAACCGCGCCGACGTAGGCCCTGGGGGTGATGGTGGCGCCGGTAAACTGATCGAACTGACCGCCATCTTTCTTTACCGCCCAACGCTTGTCTTGTTCACCTTGAATACTCTGACCCTTAAAGCTCAATACCCAGGGAGACTTACGCAGATCTATCTTATCGCCAAGGCCAGGCGTTTCGTTATGGTTGAGGGTACGCACACCCAGAACCTCTCCTTTGACATCGATGGCGACGACCAGTTTGATTTGGCCGTTATAGCCATCTGGCGCGACCGTTTCCATGGCGATGGCCACGGGCTCGCCGCGTTGGCTAGCGATGTAGGCGGGCAGGGGCTCATCGACTCCCAGTACGTCGGCGTCCTGGATCAGGATACAGTGCTCGATGAGTGCGTTGTCATGTATTTCATCAGGGATGATCTGATGCAAGGTTCTCATGAGTTCGAGATCTTGCTGCTGCTTGATCCGCTCGAAGGTTGACTGGTTAACCAGGGCCACCAAGGCAGTACACAGGAGGGCGAATAAACCCAGTAAGCTAGCATTTTTGACGATAGAACGTTTCACTTCATACTCCTGCCGTGGGCTTAGCGGCTTGCTCTGTGGCCGTAGGCTCGGGGTTTGACATAATAATCGATAAAGGGTGCGCACAGGTTAGCCAATAGTACGGCAAAGGCAAAGGCATCAGGATAGCCGCCGAAGCTGCGGATCAGATAGACCAGCAGGCCAATCAGCGCACCGAAGATCAGTCGCCCACGAGTGCTGGTTGCGGCGGTAACCGGATCGGTGGCGATAAAGAAGGCCGCTAACATGGTGGCGCCGGAGAAGAGATGCAGCAGCGGGCCCATGTGCGTGTCGGGGCTCAGCAGATAGCCGATACTGGCGCAGACAAACAGACTCGCTAAGATGGCGGTGCTGACCTGCCAGCGGATCAGTTTCAGCTTGAGCATCACCAGACCGCCAGCCAGATAGGCCAGGTTGATCACCGCCCAGCCGATACCAAAGCCATCACTGAAGCTAGTCTTAGCGAGGATCTCATCCAAGGTTAAACCGGTAGACAGACCAGTCTTGACCGCATCCAGTGGCGTGGCCATGGTTACGCCATCGATACCGGCGCGGTAGGCGAGGATCTGCTCGGCGTCTGCCCCCTGAAAGATGATACTCAGGCTTTGTAATAATCCTAGGTCATTCAGCGCCGCGCCACTCGGCGCGACCCAGCTGGTCATCTGCACCGGGAAGGAGATAAGCAGCATCACATAGGCTGCCATGGCGGGGTTAAAGATGTTGTTGCCCAGGCCGCCATAGAGTTGTTTCACCACTAAGATGGCAAACACCACGCCGATGCCGGCTATCCACCAGGGCGCCATTGCAGGGATTGCAACGCCTATCAAGAGGCCGGTGAGGGCCGCACTGTTGTCGCTGATGGTCTTACCGACCGGACGTGCGCGTAGCTTTAATACCGCCGCTTCTGTGGCTATCGCGATAGCGATGGCCATGGCTATCTGGATCAGGGTTCCCCAGCCAAAGAAGTAGCACTGAGCCAGCACGCCGGGCAGGGCGCACAGCATGACCTTAAACATCAGGCCGCGAGTTTGTGCCTTGGTGGACAGGTGTGGCGATGAGGCCAACTTAAATGCCATGATTAATCCTTGTGCTCATTGTTTGGGTTCTCTGCCTGGGCCTTGGCCAGCTTCTTCGCCTTGGCCTTAGCAACCGCGGCGGCAATCTTAGCCTTCTTGATTGCCTCGGGATCCTCAAAGGATGCTTCTTGAACCGCTTGTTCGTCAGATGCGGCGGGTTCAGTGACTTCTTTGCCAGTCTTTTCCTGTTGGGCTTTTTTAGCCTTGGCCTTAGCCACTGCAGCGGCGATTTTTGCCTTCTTGATGGCCTCGGGATCGTCTGCTGGGACCGCTTGAACCGCTTGAACCGCTTGTTCGTCGGTCGAGACGGGTTCAGCTAATTGTTCTTTGCTGTTTGCTTGCTGAGCTTTTTTGGCTTTAGCCTTAGCAACCGCTGCGGCGATTTTTGCCTTCTTGATGGCTTCGGCATCTTCAACGGGCGCTTCTTGAACCGCTTGTTCGTCAGATGCGGCGGGTTCAGCTAGTTGTTCTTCGCTGTTTGCTTGCTGAGCCTTTTTGGCTTTGGCCTTAGCAACCGCGGCGGCGATCTTGGCCTTCTTGAGCGCTTCGGGGCTGCTCGCCTCAGCATCTGCGGCGTGTGGCGTTGACGATTTTGTTGCTGTTTGCTCGCCCTCTGCATCCTCTTGTGGTGGAGCATCGAGTGCCGATTCAGCCTGGGCCGCCTTCTTCGCCTTCTTCGCCTTGGCGCGGGCAATGGCCGCGGCAACCTTCTCCTTCTGGCTTAAGGGCGCAGTTTCTTGGGTGTCTTGACCAAGGTTTTGTAATTCGTCCTGAGTAGCGCCTTGGCTGGCCTCAGATACTTCAGCCGAATTTTGTGCCGCCTTCTTTGCTTTGGCACGGGCGATGGCGGCGGCAACTTTATCTTTTTGACTCATCGCGGCCGCTTCGCCGCTATCTGAGGTTGTCACTTGCTGGCGCGACTCAGTCTGTTCTGTCGAGGCAGGTGTTTCAGACTCGGCCTTTTGCGCCGCCTTCTTAGCCTTGGCGCGTGCTATTGCCGCGGCAACCTTATCTTGTGGTTTTGCAGCACCCTTGCCTTCATTAAGGTTGGCGGTCGCTGGCACCTGATCTTGTTCTTGTGCGGCTTTCTTGGCCTTAATCCTAGCCATGGCAGCGGCGACGGCGTCTTTATCTGACCCTGTCATCTGCGCCTTACGGCGTTCGGCAGCCTGCTTGGCTTTCTCTTCTCGCGCCTGTTTTTCCTGCTCGAGACGCTGGGTACGGGAGTCGAACCTTTGCTTGGCGAGCTCCGCCTGTTTCTTCTCCTCGGCCTCCTGGCGTAGCGCTGATTTGGCGACGCGATAGTATTCCACTAGGGGGATATCACTTGGGCAGACATAGCTACAGCAGCCACATTCGATGCAGTCACGCAGGTTGTAGCTGGCGGCCTTGTCATATTCCTCGGCCTTGGCATGCCAAAACAGTTGCTGAGGCAGTAACTGCGCCGGACAGGCTTGGGCGCACTCACCGCAGCGGATGCAAGGCTGTTCGGGACTCGGCGGCGCGACTTCTTGTTCGCTCGGAAGCAAGACGCAGTTGGTACCCTTGGTTATGGGCGCCGTCACATTCGGCAGCATGTAACCCATCATGGGGCCGCCGATGATCACCGGCGAATTTTCATCGCCCCTAAACTGCGCGGCGGCGAGCAGATGCTCGACGGGCGTGCCGATAGGCACCCAGTAGTTACCGGGTTTAGCGATATTCTGGCCGGTCAGGGTCACTACGCGCTCAATAAGCGGCATGTTGCGGTAGACGGCCTGGGCAATGCTGTAGGCGGTGCCGACGTTCTGCACCAGAATACCCAGGTTTGCCGGAATGGCGCCCGATGGCACCTCCTGTCCGGTTAAAATCTGGATTAGTTGCTTCTCGCCACCCGACGGGTAGAGAGTAGGGATCTTACTAACTCGCGCGCAGTGACTCGGTAGCTGGCTGCGATTGAGGGCATGGCTCATCAGCTCTATGGCCTCGGGCTTATTGTCTTCGATGGCGACAATGATGCGCTTGGGGCCGAGTAACTGGTGGATGATCGCGATGCCGCGGACGATTTCATCGCAAGCTTCCTGCATCAACTTGTCGTCAGAGGTGATATAGGGTTCACACTCGACGCCGTTGATGATCAACAGCTCGATATCGCTCACAGGTTTGAGCTTGATATGAGTCGGGAAGGCCGCACCGCCGAGCCCCGCGATGCCAGCCGCCTGCACGCGGCTGATGATGGCATCATTGTCCATCTCCGCCACCTGTTCTGGGGTGAGCGGCGCATGAACTGTGTCGATCCACTGCTCCTGATGATCGTTTTCAATCACACAGGTAAGCACGGGCAATGCCGAGGCGTGGTTGCTGGCGCGCGCTTCGATGGCGATCACCTTGCCCGATACAGGAGCGTGCACCGGCAGGTAGCGAAAACCTTCGCCGAGTGTGAGCGGCTGCCCCTTGGTCACTGTGTCGCCAGCCTTGACGGCCAAGGTACAGTTCTCACCGACACCGGGGACGGGAACCAGATAGTGATCCGCAAGGGGGAGTCTGGCTATCTCACGCTGATTAGAAAGCGATTTATGCTCGGGTGGATGAATACCGCCGGGAATACGCCAGAGTGTGCCTTTATCTATCTGTTCTAACAAGGTTAACACTTAGACTCCTCGCTAATATTGACCACAGGTATGGCATTGAGCTGCCAGCTCCAGTTGTGTAATGTTTCGCCCACGGGGATCATGTCGATACAATCGACCGGGCAGGGCTCGACGCAGAGATCGCAGCCCGTGCAGTAATCAGTGATCACAGTGTGCATTTGCTTGCCAGTGCCTAGGATGGCATCGACCGGACAGGCCTGAATACATTTAGTACAGCCGATACACTCATCTTCGCGTATAAAGGCGACCTTCTTCACCTGGGTCTCGGCAGAGGCGGTGAGCGGCTCGGGATCGACACCCATCAGCTCGGCAAGTTTTTCCATGGTGGCGGTGCCACCCGGTGGACACTTGTTGATCTTCTCGCCGTTGGCGATCGCCTCGGCGTAGGGGCGACAGCCGGGATAGCCGCATTGACCGCATTGAGTTTGCGGCAGCAGGGCCTCGGCCTGATCGATAATGGGGTCACCTTCGACCTTGAACTTTTCGGCGGCGTACCCCAGCAGCGCACCGAAGGCGAGGGCGAGTAATCCTAATAGGATGATGGCAATAATAACTTGGCTCATGCTTAATTAACCAAACCTGTGAAGCCCATGAAGGCCAGCGACATCAGGCCAGCGGTGATCATCGCGATGGCGCCGCCTTTAAAGGGGGCCGGCACATCTGCGGCGGCCAGACGCTCGCGCATGGCGGAGAAGAGAATGAGTACGATAGAGAAACCGACCGCGGCGCCGAAACCATAGATGGCCGACTCGATGAAGTCGTGCTTTTCGTTGACGTTGAGCAGCGCTACACCCAGTACGGCGCAGTTGGTGGTGATCAGCGGCAGGTAGATCCCAAGGGCCCTGTGCAGCGCGGCGCTGGTTTTCTGTACCAGCATCTCGGTAAACTGCACCACGACGGCGATAACCAAGATGAAGGCCATGGTGCGCAGATAGCTGAGATCGAAGGGGGTCAACAGATAGGTGTCGACCAGATAACTCAGGATAGAGGCAAGGGTGAGCACGAAGGTGGTGGCCATCGACATGCCGATAGCCGATTCCAACTTACTCGATACCCCCATAAAGGGGCAGAGGCCAAGAAATTTAACTAATACAAAGTTGTTGACCAGCACTGTGCCGACCAATAGGAGGAGATATTCGCTCATCTCAATGGGTTATCTATATCTAATTTACGGGCTATTATCGGCCTTTCGGCCGTGATAAACAACACAAAGAATGAAGGGATTATTTATCCCGCCGTCTGACTGCGCGCAGATTGTTCATCCTTTACGGTGAATGGTTTAGGCTTAGCGATGTAATAACCCTGAAGGCCATCCACCAAAAGCTGCTCCAGGGCAAACTTCTCTTCCTGACGTTCGATGCTAGATGCTATGACCCTAACCGACTGCTTACGGGCGACATCGACAATCATCTTAACGAAGAAACGATTGTTGGAATCTGTGTCGATTCCCTGTGAATAGCTGCCGTCGAGTTTAATAAAGTCGGGTCTAACCTCCTTGAAGAACTTAAAAGAGGTAAAGCCCATGCCGAAGTGTTCGACAGACACCCGTGCGCCGACGCTATGCATGTCGCGCACAAATTTATGGGCTTGACGGATATTGGCCTGCATTCCTGCCTCATTAACCTCCAGCACCAGGCGAGAGGCGAGCTGACGCTGTCGTACGAAGATATCTTTCAGCCAGGCGGTAAAGGCCGGTTGGTTGACCGAAGCGGTACTGATGTTAATGCCCAGGGCGCCGGTAAAGGTGGGGGTGTCGAGCAGCAGGCGAAGAGTGCTCAAGATGATGATCTTGTCCAGCTCAATGCTCAGGCCGTGGCGCTCGGCCATGGCGATAACCGTTCCCGTAGGCAGAAACTTGCCCTTACTACTGTAGAAGCGAGACAGCAGTTCACTATAGACGTTATCGGCGCCGCGGCAGGGTTGAATATCCTGGGCATGAAACTTGATGGCGCGGCGCTTGATGATATCTTCGATGGCCAGTTTCCAGTGCGAATCCCCAACCAGCTCCTCATCGCTGAGCTTCTCCTGCACATGATAGCTGTTGGGCCCAAGGGTCTGGGCGATACTGACGGCGGCGTCTGCAACATAGACCAAGGATAGGGCATCGCCACCCTGCTCATAGGGAACTAAGCCTATGTAGGCGACCGACTCGAGATCGCTACCTTGTTGGTATTCATCAAATTGTGCCTTTAATTTTTCCAGTGGCTGCTGGGCATCCTTTAATACCAGATCCGGAATAAAGACGGCGAAATCGGCGCTGCTGATCCTAAACGCCTCTATGTTAGGCATGCCCTGTAGCGCCTTGCGGATACAGGTAGCGACACCGGCTAAATAGTCATCGCCTGCGGCGCGTCCCTGGCTCTGGTTAACATGACCTAGTTCTGTGGCCTTGATCATCGCCATCAGGCCGATGCGCGCCTTGCCCGGTTTGGCGAGGGCGTCGAGGTTCTCGGTAAACTTAGGTCGGGTGCCAAATAGCGTCACCGGGTCCTGGTAAGCCTCACGATTGAGCTGCTCGTTATGCTGCTGTAATTGGGCGAATTTATCGTTCAGCGCGACACGGCAATGTTCGAGTGCCTTGCCTAAGGGTTTAAGCTCGCCGTGAAAACGAGAGTGGGCGATGGCATCGAATTTCAGTTCGGCGAAGCCGTCCAAGGCATCGACCGCATGACCTATGGTGCGTTTCTGTCTAGCCATTAAGAGGGTAAAGAGTATTGCCAGTGCCAGATAGCCGCCGACTATCCAGATGAGGAGCTGGATATAATGATTGAGGGCGTCATTTGCAATAGTATGGCTCGATAGTTTGACCTGTAAGCGGCCTTGGGGCAGCGCTCGGGTGTTATCCCTTGGCTGATTAAAGAGCACGGTCGCTAGATCTGTGTCTGAGGTAATAAGTTGGCCATGGGTATAATTGAGGTTGCCGTCCAACTGGTGCACATATTGGAAGAACTGTAGCTCATACTTTTTGTTGAGCAGATTAAAGAGTGCTTGGCCTTGGTCGGGAAGGGGCTGTTGCCAAACGGGATCGGCCTGATACTCCTTTAGCTGGAAGTCGGCTATTGCGGCGACCTCTTGTCGCTGGTTGAGATATGCCAGCGCCGCCAAGGCAAGACAAGCCGTAATCAGCAATAGATGTATAGATTTTCCCACGCCCATAAAAAGTAACCTAAGATGATCGACTGCCCATTCTAGCTAAATTTGAAACAGATAGTCTAACGCTTTATGGCTGATGACTTTTTTTAGGATAATGCGGAAGAGGAAACGTAAAGAAGGTGGCTCCCCAGACTGGACTTGAACCAGTGACATACGGATTAACAGTCCGCCGTTCTACCGACTGAACTACTGGGGAATCGAAAGAGATAAAATAGTGAAGTGGCTCCCCAGACTGGACTTGAACCAGTGACATACGGATTAACAGTCCGCCGTTCTACCGACTGAACTACAGGGGAGTAGATACTTCTCTATTATATAAGTGGCTCCCCAGACTGGACTTGAACCAGTGACATACGGATTAACAGTCCGCCGTTCTACCGACTGAACTACTGGGGAATTGATACTTATATCGTCAACAATATTTGGCTCCCCAGACTGGACTCGAACCAGTGACATACGGATTAACAGTCCGCCGTTCTACCGACTGAACTACAGGGGAACATCTAATATTGTTAACTCATCTTCTAAGATTTGACGCTTTGGCTCCCCAGACTGGACTTGAACCAGTGACATACGGATTAACAGTCCGCCGTTCTACCGACTGAACTACTGGGGAATCGTGTAAGCGACTCGTCGTTGAAGACGGAGCGCATATTAAATCGCTCTTACACATGAGTCAACTCGACTTGGCAAAAAAAGTGTAATTATGCTGTTAAGTGCTCATCTAATGCGCACAGTGATCGCTAAGTGCGCATTTTGATGCTTTAACGGCCATATCTGGCTGAAATCTATCGGCTATTGAGGTTTTGCACTCAGTCAATATGACAGCCAAACCTGCTTAGCTATAAGACTGGGTTTTCAAATGTAGTAAAATTTCATCTCGGAAGATAAAAGAGCCAGAATGTATAAAAGGGGTTAAAGCCGCGATTATCCTGAGGTTGAGAGAGTTATCCACTAAATCTGTGGATAAGCCTGTGGGTGAGGTATAAAATCGCCGGCCAAACGCAGTGAGCCTGCGGGTTGTACTTAAAATGACAAGAATTAGCGCATCTTAATATTGGCACCAATTATCAACGACTTATAAAAATCAAGCCCCTTTGAGCAATAATCTGTGCGACGTTACAGATATGTAATGCGTTTTAGCACCTAACTTGTGTATTAAATTGGCTACAGGCGTGCGTTTTAGCCTGTTTTTTGAACATTGAGTGGGATTTCCCCTCTTGTACAAAACTTACATGACAAAGCGATGACATTTATAAGCCGGTTAGGTGAATTTTCTCGATGAAGAAAATGTCTGCTCTCAATTGGCTAATAGCTATGGGTACTTTAAGATAGGTGCACAGCTATAAAGGAGTGCACCATTGAGTGAATCAGCGTTCGATCTCGTCTCACAATATGCGCCGGCGGGCGATCAGCCGGGCGCGATCAAGCAACTTGTCGACGGCCTAGATGCCGGGCTCGCGAGCCAGACATTGCTTGGGGTAACGGGATCCGGTAAGACATTTACCATTGCCAACGTTATCAAACAGATGCAGCGCCCAACCATCATCATGGCGCCCAATAAGACCCTGGCGGCACAGCTCTATGGCGAGATGAAGGAGTTCTTTCCTCATAATGCCGTGGAGTATTTCGTCTCCTATTACGACTATTACCAACCCGAAGCCTATGTGCCCTCGACGAACACCTTCATCGAGAAGGACGCCTCGGTCAATGCGCATATCGAGCAGATGCGCCTGTCGGCCACCAAGGCCCTGCTGGAGCGCCGTGACGTAGTGTTGATCGCCTCGGTGTCGGCCATCTATGGTCTTGGCGACCCCGAGTCCTATATGAAGATGTTGCTGCACCTTCGTCAGGGTGATTTCATGGGGCAACGGGAGATCTTACAGCGCCTGAGTGAGCTGCAGTATACCCGTAACGATATCGAGCTCGATCGCGGTACCTTCAGGGTGCGCGGTGAGGTGATCGATATCTTTCCCGCCGAATCTGACAAGCAGGCGATTCGCGTCGAGCTGTTCGACGATGAGATAGACCGCCTCAGCCTGTTCGATCCCTTAACCGGCCATATTCTGCAGCGTATCGCCCGTACTACCGTCTATCCCAAGACCCACTATGTGACGCCCAGAGAGAAGATTCTGGCGGCTACCGAGGAGATCAAGGAGGAGCTAAGGGAGCGCAAGCAGTATCTGCTGGACAATAATAAGCTGATCGAGGCCCAGCGGATCTCGGAGCGGGTGCAATATGATATCGAGATGATGACTGAGCTGGGCTACTGTTCGGGCATCGAGAACTATTCGCGCTATCTCTCTGGCAGGCGACCGGGAGAGGGCCCGCCGACCCTGCTGGACTATCTGCCCGCCGATGGCCTGCTGATCCTCGACGAGTCCCATGTGACTGTGCCCCAGATAGGTGCCATGTATAAGGGGGATCGTTCTCGCAAGATGAACCTTGTTGAGTATGGTTTCCGCCTGCCTTCGGCGCTGGATAACCGTCCGCTTAAGTTTGAAGAGTTCGAATCCTTAATGCCTCAAACCATCTTCGTGTCGGCGACACCGGCCCAATATGAGCTGGACAAGAGTGACGGCGAGATTGCCGAGCAGGTGGTGCGCCCAACAGGCCTGTTGGATCCTGAGATCGAGGTGCGCCCGGTGGCGATACAGGTAGACGACCTGCTGTCTGAGGCGAACAAGCGTGTGGCCGTAAACGAGCGCGTGTTGGTGACCACCCTTACTAAGCGGATGGCAGAGGATCTCACCGAGTATCTGGACGAGCATGGGGTGAAGGTACGTTATCTGCATTCTGACATCGACACGGTCGAGCGGGTAGAGATCATCCGCGATCTGCGTCTCGGAGTGTTCGATGTGCTGGTCGGCATTAACCTGCTCAGGGAGGGGCTGGATATGCCAGAGGTCTCTCTGGTGTGCATCTTGGACGCCGATAAGGAGGGCTTCCTGCGCTCCGAACGTTCACTGATTCAGACCATAGGCCGCGCCGCCCGTAACGTGAATGGCAAGGTGATCCTCTATGCCGATACCGTAACTAAATCGATGGCTAAGGCCATTGGCGAGACAGAGCGACGCCGAGAGAAACAGCATCAGTTCAACCTGGCCAATGGCATTACGCCAAAAGGAGTCTCGAAGAAGATTGCCGATGTGATGGATTTGGGTGAGCATAACGAGCATACCGCCAAGGAATTGCCCAAATACCAGAAGGTGGCCGAGTCCAGAACCACCTATGCTAAGCAAGATGCATCCAGCCTCAGCCATCAGATCGATGAACTCGAGAAACGTATGCATCAGCATGCCAGAGACCTGGAGTTTGAACAGGCCGCCGCACTGCGTGATGAGGTACTTGCCCTGCGCGAGGCGCTGATCAAGGCCTAGTGCTAATACCAATCGTAATAAATAATTGATCATTCTAGCTTGTTAAAACGCTCGATAACTGTATTAGTATTTTTAATTGTAGAATAACTACTTATCTAAAAATCCTGCTTTGTTCTCAAGCGTTTTTCCTGCGCTATTTCTGATCACATGTTTACTGTGATTGGTATAACGCATAGAAACGAAAAAGGCTCACCTAGGTGAGCCTTTTCTATATCTGCTAGCGCCTAAATCTGCTTGGCGTAACTTGTCTTAATAGTCAGTAACCTTGGAGCCGTCGTAGGAAGCCCTTCAGCGCGCCAGTTTTCTGATGAGACGATAGAGCAGAAAAACCAGCACACCGCCGATCACCCCAATTAGGTGGGCCTCGGTGGCGACCCTAGCATCGATAAGCTTAGTGATCTGATCCGTGGCGCCATAATACTGCTCGTAGGCAACCTTAAAGCAGACGCCGGCAAACAGCAGGTAGCCCGAGCGGATCTTCATCTGAATATCTTTGAGGGCACCATAGGCAAACAGGCCATGAAGCATGCCGCTGAGGCCCACATAACCGCCTAAGGTTGGGAAAAACCAGTAGAGTCCCAATCCTTGCAGCAGACAGAGCAGGGCAAACAGCAGGGAAAAATTGGCCGCGCGGTAGTGGTTCTCGTGCAGAAAACTGATCACCCAGAGCCCGGCAAGGTTCATCAATAGGTGCCAGTGATTGGTATGCAGCAGATTGCCTGTCACTAGGCGCCACCATTCACCATGGGCAATGGCGCTGCGTCTAAAGGCAAGCGTAGCGTCTAGATGGAGAAAATAGAGCAGGCTGCAGAGTACAGTGATCCCAAGCACCACGCCGTAAGGGGTGGCGCGCGAAGTCAGCCGACCTAACATTTGGCATCCAGTTCGGCCATGACACCGACTTTATCATCCAGGTAGTCCGCCAGGCCCTTGGCCCTAAGCAGACACGCGGGGCAGGTGCCACAGCCGCTGCCGACGATGCCATTGTAACAGGTGAGGGTCTGGTCTCTGACTAGCTCCAGGCTATGGTACTTGTCGGCCAGTGCCCAGGTCTGGGCCTTATTGAGCCACATTAGCGGGGTGACCAGTTTAAGCTCGCGATCCATTCCCTGCTCCAATGCCGACTGCATCGCCTTGATGAACTGGTCGCGGCAATCGGGATAACCAGAGAAGTCGGTCTCGCACACGCCTGTTATCACGGCTTCGGCGCCCAATTGATAGGCGTAGATCCCGGCCAAGGTGAGAAACAGTATGTTACGACCAGGCACGAAGGTGTTGGGCAGGCCGTTATCCATCAATTCGTTGGAGACAGGAATAGCATCTCGGGTGAGGGCGGAGATCGCCAGCTCGTTCAGCACAGTCACGTCCAATATCTTGTGGCTGGCAACCTTGAGTTCCTTGGCCAACTTGGCGGCGGTGGCGATCTCTTCGCTATGGCGTTGACCATAATCGAAAGTAACTGCGTGCACCTCATCGTATTGATTCAGGGCTTGAATTAAACAGGTGGTGGAATCTTGTCCGCCACTAAACACGACTACAGCTTTAGACATTTAATCTGTCCGGATAGAAAATTTGCCGATAGTTTAACTGACCGTGGAGACCTTGCAAATTTTCTTGTCGCTATTGCCATTCCCGGTAGTCAATTTGGTGAAACCTTGGGGAATTAATGGGGTTATACTTGCTTGTAGGGGCAAAATCTTCTATAAAAGCCGCCCGCATGTGACGAGGTTAAAGATGAAGTATCCGGTTAATGAAGTTTTTGAAACCATCCAGGGTGAAGGTGTGTACACTGGCGTGCCGGCGATCTTCGTCCGTCTGCAGGGCTGTCCAGTGGGGTGTTCCTGGTGCGATACCAAACATACTTGGGAAACCTTAGCCGAGAATCGCGTCTCCCCCGAGCAAGTGATCCAGGTGGACGGCACCATTGGCCGCTGGGCCGAATTAGATGCCCGCGAGTTACTGATGCACTTCAAGGTGCAGGGCTTCAGCGCTAAACATGTGGTGATCACTGGCGGCGAGCCCTGTATCTATGATCTTTTCGCCTTGACCCAGGCCTTTGCCGATGCGGGCATGCAGTGTCAAATCGAGACCAGTGGTACCTTCGACGTATTGGTGGATCCCCGCGCCTGGGTAACGGTATCGCCTAAGATCAACATGAAGGGTGGTTACAAGGTGCTAGAGCAGGCACTGGAGCGCGCCGATGAGATCAAACACCCGGTGGCCAAGGCCTCCCATATCGAGGAGCTGGATGAGCTGCTTAAAGGCATAGACACCCTGGGCAAGACCATCTGCCTGCAGCCTATTAGTCAGAAGCCTAGAGCCACCGAGCTGGCGATGAAGGTCTGCATCGAGCGTAATTGGCGCCTCTCTATTCAGACCCACAAATATTTAAATATCGATTAGCTGGTAGTAACAGATAAAAAACGGCGCATTGGCGCCGTTTTTTGTTTATACCAATCACAGTAAATATGTGTTCAGAAATCGCGCAGGAAAAACGCTTGAGAACAAAGCAGGATTTTTAGATAAGTAGTTATTCTACAATTAAAAATACTAATACAGTTATCGAGCGTTTTAACAAGCTAGCATGATCAATTATTTATTACGATTGCTATTAGTTCACGTTGAGCCTATTCATCTCTGAGCTTGGACTAAAAACGCTGCGCGTTATTCCAAGTGTCCCGTCTGATTAAAGGCCGTTAGCTTGGCCTGATATTGGCTGATGTCGCCAATATGTTGTGCTACCCACTCACTGTCGTAGTAGGTGTCTAGGTAGCGCTCACCCGAGTCACACAGCAAGGTGACGATGGAGCCGCTCTGGCCGTTGGCGTGCATCTCGCTGGCAAGTTGCAGCGCGCCATAGAGGTTGGTGCCTGTTGAGGGACCTGCCTTGCGACCGATCAGCGCCTCTAACCAATAGATGGTGGCGATCGACGCGTTGTCGTCAATCTTGACCATATGATCGACCACCCCTGGAATAAAGGAGGGCTCGGCCCTGGGTCGCCCTATGCCTTCGATGCGACTGGCATCGGCGCAGCTGATACTGGCATCACCGCTGTGGTAGTAGTCGTAGAATACCGAATTTTCCGGGTCGACCACACATAACTTTGTCTTGGCGCATTGATAGCGAATATAGCGGCCTATGGTGGCCGAGGTGCCGCCCGTGCCTGGGCTCATCACTATCCAGCTGGGGACGGGATGTGGTTCTCGCTGCATCTGCTCGAAGATGGAGTTGGCGATGTTGTTGTTACCGCGCCAGTCGGTTGCCCGCTCGGCGTAGGTGAATTGGTCCATATAGTGACCCGACAGCTCGTCGGCCAGTCGTTGTGATTCGGCGTATATCTCACTCGAATGGTCGACGAAGTGGCAACGGCCGCCATAAAACTCTATCTGTTGTATCTTCTTCTTGGCGGTAGAGGCGGGCATGACAGCAATA
This sequence comes from Shewanella sp. cp20, assembly GCF_000832025.1. Taxonomy (NCBI): domain Bacteria; kingdom Pseudomonadati; phylum Pseudomonadota; class Gammaproteobacteria; order Alteromonadales; family Shewanellaceae; genus Shewanella; species Shewanella sp. cp20. Next base: position 81,852 of record NZ_JPII01000047.1, read on the forward strand.
AAGGGTAGGCCAAGCAGGCGCGCAAAATAGGCCTCGGATACGGCCGTACTGCCCGAGGAGGATTCTATGATGGGCGTATCTTGGGTGATCCAACCGTTACATAGGGCGTAGAGAAACAGGGATCTCGCCAGGCGGTGCTTAAGGCTGCCGGTGGGATGGGTACTTTCATCTTTTAGGTAGATATCGATGCCGGGCAGCATAGGCAGTTCCAGCTTGATCAGATGGGTGTCGGCACTGCGTTGATAGTCTGCCTCGATCTTGGCGATGGCCTGGTTGACCCAAGATTGATTCATTGTGGCTCCTGAGGTTATCGAGCGGATAGTCGTTATAGCTTAACGAAATAAATTATAACGAAAAGGAAAATCGAAAATAAATGCGACGGATAACAGGCAGTGCTGGCCGCGAGGGAAAACCTTGGGAGACTGAAAGAATGATTCGCTGCATTAACTAAGGGGGTAACATCATCTAAATGATGACAAAAATGAAGCGAAGTGTTTGAAATTAGGAACTAAATGATGCGCAGATAATGCGAGAGAAAAAATGGTGGAGGGAGAAGGATTCGAACCTTCGAAGGCTGAGCCGTCAGATTTACAGTCTGATCCCTTTGGCCACTCGGGAACCCCTCCATATTTTTTGGTACAGCAGCACAAGATAATAACGAGATAAAGATGGTGGAGGGAGAAGGATTCGAACCTTCGAAGGCTGAGCCGTCAGATTTACAGTCTGATCCCTTTGGCCACTCGGGAACCCCTCCACGAGTATCTCTTTATTACATTGTAGGCAAATGGTGGAGGGAGAAGGATTCGAACCTTCGAAGGCTGAGCCGTCAGATTTACAGTCTGATCCCTTTGGCCACTCGGGAACCCCTCCTCAATTGCGGCGGCCATAGTAGTCAGAATCCTTGGCGCTGTAAAGTCCCAATTTAAAATAATTGCTAAAGTTATGGCGTAAGCGGTCGATTAAATAGCAACGAGCTGTTTTATTGATGTTTTTTTATGCGAACTAGTCAGTTGATCATCAACGAGAATCAATTAGGGACCCGACTCAACCAGGCGATAGTCGATCATCGCCGGGGAGAATTTGGTCTGCTGCTGGCCATGTTGTCAAACGATGCCAGAGATATGGCGCAGTTTCATTTGGATCAGGCGCCAAGCGATGTAGAGACAAAACTCAAGCGTCAATTTGAGTTACCCGAGCCACAGGCGCTGACCAGCGCACTTCATCTGGGTGAAGACAGAGACAACAGCGAGCAGTTTCACCAGGCAGGGCTAAGCGGTTTTCATCTGCAGCAATATCTGAGTCCCGAACCCTTAGTCCACAGAGGACGGGATCCGCTGGCGATGCAAGAGGTGCTGGCTAACTGCGATCCCGTTACCCTGGCGCGTTTTCACAATGAACTCGATGCCGATGCACCTAGTTTGGAATTACCGCATTTTACCGAGCAGATCGTCAGGCAACGTGCGTTAGGAGACATTTTGGCTTAGTTTTAAGTGCGGTAGCTCGGCTTTTGCTATATATAGCTATGAGCATTTTCAGTTAAAAGGTTAAGGGTCAAAATGAAAAAGATTCAAGAGGGTCAATCAGAGTTGGTAAACGATACCTGTAACGATTGTGGCAGCTATGCCGATATCGGCGCCGTGATCGATGAGTTTGATACCGTACTGACTCTGGTACGTGATGGAGAGAACGCCCAAAGTGAGTTGCAAGCCATGGCACAGGCGGCTAAGCAGCGTTTCGAGGGTGTTGAGAGTGAGATCAAGGCAGTAGAAGGTGGCCAGGAGCTGCGCCTCACTTTTGGCTACAGCGCCGAGAAGATGATTTTCCAACTCGAACATGGTCTCTAGCGGCGCCATCGAGATTAGCTTGCTAATTAGCGAGTTATTCGTGTAATGTGCACAAATTGAACATTTAATAATAACAATAACATCTATGTTGTTACCGCCTTTGGCGGTTTTTACCTCGGTAACCTTTCTATCGGCAGAAGGTTATCGGCAGTAGGATTTTATGACCAAGCGCCAATTTCAACATCTGCTTGAAACCATAGTCAATTCGACGCAAAAACAAGAAGGTCTGTTTAAAGAGACGGCCGAGCTTGCCTGCGATCTGCTCAGTCAGTCCCTCGAGGTGGACAACATAGGTGTTTGTCTGTTTTCCGGCAGCCAGGCTTGTGAGCTCATCGCTCATACAAGTTTGCAAGGCCAGGCTTCACGCCCCGCACAATCCTTATGTCCCAATTATTTCGATCAGCTCAAACGCAGTCGCACCATAGACGTGGTCGACGTCGAAAATGATGGCCGTGTCGCCGAATTAGTCGATTACCTCAATGAAAATCAGGTGGTCTCGCATCTTGATGTGGCCATTCGTATCAATGGACACCTCGAAGGGGTGCTCTATCTCGAATCGGGTCAGCTGCATGAATGGCCAGAGAGCGAGATCCATATCGTTTCCCAGGTGGCCGATCAGCTGGCATTGACCCTGGCGACACAACGCGCTTACGACACAGACGAGCGCCTGAGCCTGTTTTTAAAGGCAATCGAACAGTCGGAGCAGATCAGCATGGTGGTCAACCTGGCCACAGATAAGATTGAATATGTTAATGGCGCACATCATGCCATCTCAGGTGTGCCTAAGCAGCAAATATTGGGGCAACCCTTAGCTTGTCTGGATTTCTTTAAGCAGTCGCCGGTCCAGGCCGACGCCGTGCTGGCCCAAGTCAAGCTAGGTAAGATCGCCAAGGGAAATACCCAGTTGACCCGTCGAGATGGTGAGAGTTACTGGCTGCGTTATCGGGTTCGCCCCTTTACCACCCCTAGGGGCAATCACTACGCCCTGGTGACCGCCGAAGATTGTTCAGAAGAGTTGGTGCAGCAGAATGAGCTCGAGCGTTTGGCTTGGCGCTGCTCGCTAACCGGCCTCTACAACCGTAGCTATTTCAATCGCGCATTGGAAAAGCTACGCAGTGGCCACCTGATGCTGATCGATCTCAGGGGCTTTAAGCGCTTCAACGATACCTACGGCCATGAAAAGGGCGATAGCCTGTTGATCGAGGTGGCTCGCCGCATCAAACACTTTGCCAGCGTCAAGAAGGCTGAGCTGATGGCCCGTGTGGGCAGCGATGAGTTTGCCTTGGTGCTTGAGGGTATCGAGGATGAGCAGAGCCTGGACTACGCCATCAAGCGTCTCTATCACCAGTTAAATTTGCCTGTTCAGGTGGGCGCCGAATCTTTCGAGGCTAAACCTGCACTGTCGGTCGTCGAGATAAACGCACTCGAGGCAGGTTTTTCGGCGCTCACCTGCGCCGATATTGCGGTGCAGTATGCCAAGAAGAAGCAGGGGAGTGCGATACAGATCTTTAATCACGCCCTGTTAAAGTCGTTCAAAGAAGATGCTCAAATAGAGCGGGATCTGCAGGCGGCGCTAAAGAATCGTGAGTTTGAGCTCTATTATCAACCCCTGAAAGATCTCGGCCGTCAGGCCTACATAGGCGCCGAGGCGCTGATCCGCTGGCATCATCCCAAGAAGGGGGTTCTCTATCCCGGCGCCTTTATCGATATCGCCGAGCAGACCGGTATGATCGCGGCCATAGGCGAATGGGTGTTAGAGGCGGCGTGTCGCCAGCTTAACCTGTGGCAGCACCATAACATTAACCTCTCCATGCATGTGAATGTCTCTGCGCGGCAGTTTTTCAGTACCCAGCTCTATGATCAGGTGTGGCAACTGGTGACTCGGTACCGTATTCGGCCTAACACCCTGATTTTGGAGATCACCGAGACCGAGCTGATGGAAGATGTGGTCTATGCGACCCATCTGTGCAAGGAGTTGGCCGAGTTAGGGGTAGGGCTGGCCATCGACGATTTTGGCACGGGTTACAGCTCGATGCGTTATTTGAAGCAGTTCCCCATCTCCAAGCTGAAGATAGACAGATCTTTCATCTCAGATCTCAGTGTCAGCCGTGAGAGTCGCGAGATCGTCAGCGCCATCATTGCCATGGCCAAGGCGCTCAATCTATCGCTGACGGCCGAGGGGGTCGAGACCGCCGAGCAGGAATCTTTCCTGTCGGCGTTAAGCTGCCATCAGGCGCAAGGTTTCCTCTATAGCCCGGCGCTGCGAGAAGCCGAGTTCAGCCAGTTCCTACGTGCCAATACAGAGACGCCACTGCATTAATCTGGCCGCAATAGCCGCTCAGCATTGATAGGCAGGCGAAAGCTTTTGAGATGTTAGCTAGTTAGCCGTGAGCCTGTGAGCTTGATCGCCAATTGAACGGTCAAATGGCTCAGCCTGATAGCCCAGTCTATTCGCCCTGCCTGATAGCCATTGGCCTTCTTAGATGAGTTTCCCGGCAGTATAGGTTTTCTACGCTGCCTTACTATTTAAGACAGCACTGCTTAAACTTCTTACCACTCTGACAGACACAGGGATCGTTGCGTTTAGGGTATTTGGGCAAGAGTTGCTCACCCTGGGTGTACCACCAACGTCCATCCTGTTTAACAAAGTCTGAGATCTCATGAATGGCATCCAGTCCATCGTTAGCCCGATACCAGGCGTGAAACTCAACCATTCCCTTATTCTGTTCTCTGCTACTCTTGTTGACGCTGAGCGCCAGCCAGTGAGTATGATTCTCCTGGTCGAGGATCTGCACGCTCAGGCCGTTAAGATAGTCGGGATGATGGGTATCGATAAGATACTTATGGCGTTTAAGCACAAACGCCGAATAGCGGCTGCGCATCAAGGATTCAGGATCCGGCGCGATGCTGCCGAGATGATAAGGTTCACAACACTCTTTGTAACTTAGCGGCTTATCTTTTACCGACCTGCCACAGGGGCAAGGGAGGGAGGGGTTAGTCATGTTTGCTGCTTGACTCGCTCAGGGTCGAAAACTGACGACCATAATAGAGGTTGGGTAAGGGCTTGGCACTATAGTAAAACGATGGCTCAGAGCGGTTGTTGGTATCGACCGTGAGGTACCATTTGCCGTCCGTCTTCTTCTTGGAGACGATCACAAATTTGCCGGCAAACTCACTTACCGGTTCTTCGGTTTCTTTAGGCGGGTAGAAACGGATCAGATAGTAGCCCACGTCGGTAGCCTGTTGCTTGTCCAGTTGACGCTCGACCACGCGAAAATCCACTTCTATCTGCGCATTCTTGTGTTTAATCTTGCCAAAGAAACGCTTGTAGAGCGCGATAATATTATCTCGCCCCATGGTGATCTCTTTATTCTGTTGCTCTGGGATGTAGCAGGCGTTTTCTGCATAAATATCTTGAATAACAGACTCATCGAGCTGTTCAAACGCGACGCTGAACTGCTTATAGAATTGATTTAAGGCGTCATTGTCATTCTTCTGGGCAAAGGCTTGGAAATTGAGAGCACAGAGCCCCAAGATAAGGACAAATTTGAAGAGTTTCATTTAGCTATACGCTGCTGCTAATACTAGGGTCACTATAATCCATGGCTTTTTGATGCGAAAGATTTAGTTCTTAACAAATTGTGTCTCCGGCACCGGACGTTGTTTTTTTCTGCAATTAAGCGGTTGTTCGCCTGACTCTTAGTCTTTTCCGCCAACATAGGTGATGTTATTGAGCCGGCGTTGAGCTTTCCATGATGCAGCCTTGTTTTTGACTGTGCTCCTGGTGCTTTTTGAGGCGTTTAGTCTGCCATGGGTTATAGGAGGCTTGAGTTTTTGTGAGCCTAAACGGATACTTTTACCTGACTGGGATGTTGAGACTTTCCCAATGAGGAGCATTTCAGCCAGAGTGACCGTATATTCGCGATGGATAGGCGTGATGGATAGTTGTGGTAGATTGAGTAACAGGTTCGCCTGCACCAAAGTGATCACGCCGGTGTAGTTAAAGGCAGAAGTGGAGGAGATAGGCATGAGTGAAGATGACAGCGCTTTATTTCTCGCTTCTATGCAAGGTGTTAAACCGTTAAAGGCAAATAATGCGGTCGCCCCGAGCCAAGGCGGGACGAGTCCGGAGGGGCAAAGACGCCACCAAGAGGCGCTGCGGCGCTTGGCGCTGGAAAAATTGTCGCTCGAGTTGGATGATATCACCCCATTGGCGCCACAAGCCGTGGTGAGCGTTAAAAGCCAGGGCGTGCAGGGACAGGTGTTTAAGCTGTTTCGCCAGGGCAAGTATGAGATACAGGCCGATCTGGACTTAACCGGCTTGAGCTTAGCCAGGGCGAGAGAACTGCTTTATGATTTTGTTACCAATAGTCAGAGCTCCGGGCTGAGAAACCTCATCGTCATTCACGGTACGGGTGTGAATAGCCAGCCTATCCCGGCAAAGCTTAAATCTTATGTCAGCGCCTGGTTGGCCGAGATAGAGGGAGTACAGGCCTTTCACAGTGCGCCGCCTGCCTGGGGTGGTGCTGGTGCCATGATGGTGATGTTGGCCAAATCGGCCCAAGATAAGTTAGATACCGCAGAGCAGCATCACAAGGGCACTCATAGATGGGCCTAGTAATGAGAACGCTTTGAGTTGAGCTAACACTTATCGCCGGTCGACGATGGTTGTTTTAATCAGGCCCTAGTAAGCGCCGAAAAAAAATCACCTCCAAGGAGGTGATTTTTTATTTTTGCTATCTCAGCTCCGTCGCATCACGTCTTTTAACGAGAATGCCGGTTACCAGCAAGAATTACTGGCAAGAGTTACTGGCAAGAGTTACCAGCCACACTGGCGGTTAGCCTGTTTGTTCTGCTCATCCAGCCAGACTTTTAGCGGTGCAAAATAGTCGATGACGGCAGAGGCATCCATGGTCTTCTTGCCCGTCACCACTTCCAGGGCTTCCGGCCAAGGCTTGCTCTGACCCATCTCTAACATGGCATTGAGCTTGGCGCCCGCCGCCTTGTTACCGTAGATGCTGCAACGGTGGACTGGGCCTGTATCGCCGGCGATATCACACAGTGCCTTGTGGAACTGGAACTGAAGAATATGCGCCAGGAAATAGCGGGTGTAAGGCACGTTGCCAGGCACGTGATACTTGGCACCCGGATCGAAGTCGGCTTCGCTACGAGCGATTGGCGCCTTAACGCCTTGGTACTTCTCACGCAGATCCCACCAGGCTTGGTTGTACTGTGCCGGAGTGATCTCTCCGCTGAAGACCTTCCAGCGCCATTGATCTATCATCAGACCGAAGGGCAGGAAGGCGACTTTATCCAGCGCCTGTCGTAGCAGTAGGCCGATATCCTTAGAGGCGTCGGGTACCTGCTCGAGTAGGCCGATCTGTTTCAGGTAACTTGGGGTGATAGACAGTGCTATGGTATCGCCGATCGCCTCGTGGAAGCCGTCGTTGGCACTGTTCTTAAAGATGAAGGGCTGCTCTTTATAGGCGCGCTGATAGAAGTTATGACCCAGTTCGTGGTGGATAACGGTGAAGTCTTCGGCCGTCTTCTGGATACACATCTTGATACGAATATCATCCAGGTTGTCCAGATCCCAGGCCGAGGCGTGGCAGACCACGTCACGATCCTTGGGCTGCACAAATAGCGAGCGGCTCCAGAAAGTGTCTGGTAGCGGGTCGAAACCCAGCGAGGTAAAGAAGCTTTCGGCTTGTTTTACCATCTTATGCTCATCGTAGCCCTGTTTCGCCAAAAGCTCGGTCACGTCATAGCCGGGATCCGCATCTTGTGGCGCAACCATGTCGTAGACGTTACCCCATTGCTGTGCCCACATGTTACCTAAAAGGTGTGCGGGAATGGGTCCCTCCTTAGGTGCCACCTTATCGCCATATTGTTCGTTCAGCTCGCCTCTGACGTAACAGTGTAGAGATTCATACAGGGGTTCAACCTGGCCCCAGAGTCTGTCGAGTTCGGTAGAGAAAGCATCGGGCTGCATGTCGTACTGGCTGCGCCAGAGTTCAGAAAGGTTGGCATAACCCAGATCCTTAGCGCCTTCATTGGCTAACTCGACCTCACGTTCAAACAGGGGGCGCATTGGCTTGGCGATTTCACGCCAGCCCTGCCAGATCTCCTCAAGTTCTTTGGGATCGCGAGAGCTGGCCATGATGCCCGAAAGCTCAGGTTGAGTGAGACAGCGTCCATCGGCCAGGCAATATTTGCCCTTACCATAGAGACCATTTAGCTCGGCGCTGATGTTAGCAAGCTCGGCATTCTTCTTAGGATCGAGTGGCGCAGGTAACACGAGAGCGCTGCGTAATATGTTGAGTTTACGTGCGTTCACCTCATCCAGAGGTAGCTGGCTATAGTTAGCGGCCTGGGTCGCAAGCTGTACCGACAGTGCGGTCTGACGCTCGCCAACAGAGGCGGCGAGGGCGGCCGTGTCTTCGGTGATAAAGTTACTGTAGATCCATTCGGCGCGATTCTGTTCGATGGACAGTTCGGCCAGTTGGTTTTCGGCCTTGTCGATAAACTGATTAGCCTGGGCTACTGGATCTTGTTTCGGGCTCGTTTGAGCGGCTTTCCCTTCGCCGTTAGACTTAGCCGCGTTGGTCTCACCTTCACAGCCGCTGATCCCTAGAGAGAGTGCTATGACCACGGCAATCGGGGTCAACTTGGCACAAATTGGTTTCATAAGAGCTTCCTTTGTTATTTTTGTGGGGCTTTTTGTGAGGCATAGTTTACTCAATTTCGCCAAAGTTTACAGTTTATGGCGTCTCTGTGTGTTTCTCGATCGCCTTTATCGGTCACAAACGAGTGTTACTAGGAGCAAAGCTTGTCGATTTCTATTTGACAATAAGTGAACCAGTGTTTAATTTAAACACATGTTTAAATCAGAGTTGTAGGTCACGGAATGGCAAATCGATCCGACACGAAAACAAGAATACTGGATGCGGCAGAAAAGCTATTCGCCGAGCGCGGCTTTTCAGAAACCTCCTTGCGACTGATCACCAGCAAGGCAGAAGTTAATCTCGCCTCGGTTAACTATCATTTTGGCTCTAAGAAAGAGCTGATCCGCGCCGTACTCGCGCGCTATCTGGATCGTTTCATGCCAGAAGCCTCCGATGCGGTAGTACAATTAAAACAGGGCAGCGAACCTAGCCTGAACGAGATCTTCTCGTCGCTGGTCAAGCCGCTGCTCGAGCTGAACAAGTTTAAGGCCGATGGCACTCGCACCTTCCTACAGCTGCTGGGTCGTGGCTATATCGAGAGTCAGGGCCATTTAAGATGGTTCATCACCACACATTATGGTGAGCATCTGAGTGAGTTCGTTAAGGCCGTTGCCGAAAGCGCGCCACATATTCCCCCCGCAGAGATGTTTTGGCGATTACACTTTACCTTAGGCACTGTGGTCTTCACCATGGCATCCGCCGATGCCCTGACAGAGATTGCCGAGGCCGATTTCAATGAGCACAACGATATCGAAGCCGTGATCCGCAAGGTGATTCCTTATCTGGCTGCCGGTGTGGCAGTGCCTGTGACAACGCAGTAGGGGGCAATATGACACTCTTTATTCTGGCACTATTGGTCATCATAGTGCTTTTCGGTGTGAAAAATATCCGTATGCAGTGCATCACTCGGCCGGTGTTTGCCTTCTTCAAGAAGGTGTTGCCACCGCTCTCCGACACCGAGAAAGAGGCGATGGAGGCCGGCGATGTGTGGTGGGAAGCCGAACTGTTTCGCGGCAAGCCCAACTGGGATACGCTCCACAGCTATGGCCGCCCTCGACTGACCGAAGAGGAGAAAGCCTTCATCGATGAGCAGGTGATGACGGCCCTCACCATGATCGATGATTTCAACATAGTGCAGGAGCGCAAGGATCTGCCGCCCGAGCTGTGGGACTACTTCAAGAAAGAGGGCTTCTTCGCACTGATCATTCCTAAAGAGTATGGCGGTAAGGCCTTTTCTGCCTATGCCAACTCCACCATCGTGAGTAAGCTTGCCAGTCGCAGCGTCAGCGCGGCGGTGAGTGTGATGGTGCCAAATTCCCTAGGCCCAGGTGAACTATTGACTCACTATGGCACCAAGGAGCAGCGCGATCATTGGCTGCCCAAGCTGGCCAGCGGTGACGCGGTTCCCTGTTTTGCCTTAACAGGCCCGGAGGCGGGCTCAGATGCGGGCGCCATTCCCGACACCGGCATAGTGTGCCGAGGTGAATTCCAGGGTGAAGAGGTGTTAGGCCTCAAACTGAATTGGGATAAGCGCTATATCACGCTTGCGCCGGTGTCGACCGTATTGGGCCTGGCGTTCCAGATGCGCGACCCAGATGGCCTGCTGGGCGACAGAGAAGAAATTGGTATCACCTGCGCCTTGATCCCTACAGATCATCTTGGGGTCGAGATTGGCAATCGCCATAATCCGCTTAACATGGGGTTCATGAACGGCACGACCCGCGGCGAAGATGTCTTCATTCCGCTGGATTGGATCATCGGCGGACCACAGTACGCGGGCCGAGGCTGGCGCATGCTGGTCGAGTGCCTCTCTGCCGGTCGTGGCATCTCACTGCCAGCCCTGGCGACGGCTTCGGGTCATGTAACCACGAAAACCACCACGGCTTATAGCTATGTACGTCATCAGTTTGGCTTATCGATTGGCCAGTTTGAAGGGGTGCAAGAGGCCTTGGCACGCATCATCGCCAATACCTATCAACTGGAGGCGGCGCGTCGTCTGACCACCACGGGGATCGATCTCAAGGTCAAACCCTCTGTGGTTACCGCCATTGCCAAATATCATATGACAGAGATGGGCCGTGACGTGCTCAACGACGCCATGGATATTCAGTCGGGCAAGGGGATCCAGCTCGGGCCTAAAAACTATCTGGGTCATGGCTATATGGCTACGCCGATATCTATTACGGTTGAAGGGGCAAATATTCTTACCCGTAGCCTGATGATCTTTGGTCAGGGGGCGACCCGTTGTCACCCTTATGTGCTGGCTGAGATGGAAGCGGCTGCCATGGAAGATAGCGGCGAGGCCTTAGAGCGTTTCGATAACCTGTTGCTGGGTCATATGGGCTATGCGGCGCGCAATGCCCTAAGTTCACTCTTGGGTGCCTTAACCGGTAGCCGCTTCAACTCGGCGCCCGTATCCGGCGAAACCAAGCAGTATTATAAGGATATGACCAGGCTCTCCGCGGCCTTAGCCTTCGTGACAGATCTTTCCATGTTGGTGATGGGCGGCGATCTCAAGCGTAAGGAGATGTTGTCGGCGCGTCTGGGAGATGTGCTGAGTGAGCTCTACCTGGGTTCGGCGACCCTCAAGCTGTTCGAAGACAATGGCCGTCAGCAGGACGACCTACCAACAGTGCATTATGTGATGCAGTTAAGGCTACAAAGGGCGGCGAAGGCGCTATACGGCGCGCTGCGTAATTTCCCCAATCGTCCGCTGGCCTATGCGATGCGCGCCTTGGTGTTCCCACTTGGCAATCACTTCAATGGCCCGGATGATAAGCTTACCATTGCCGTTTGCCAGAGCATGCTTAGACCCGGTCCTGCTCGCGATAGATTGACTCATCTTTGCCCGGATTTTGACGGGGATAAGAGCGGCATCGCCGAAGTGGAAGATGCGTTTATCGCACAGCACAAGGTAAAACATCTGCTTAAGACGCTGCGCAGTGCTCAGAAGGAAGGTAAGCTTGAGCGTAAACAGGCTAATGATGCCTTGTATGCCCAGGCATTTGAGCAAGCGATCATCAACGAGGCCGAGCGCGACACGCTACTCGAGGCCGATAGGCTACGTAAGATCGCAATTGCGGTGGATGAGTTTGAAAGTTTGTAACTAAGCGAATGCTTTGAGCTTTCATTAATTGCTTTCATTAATAGATAGCTTTGAACATAAAAAAAGGTACGCAATGCGTACCTTTTTCTTTATTTGCTTAGGCCAGGAATATAAAGACCTAGCGCTCAGCGAGTCGTCTTAAGCAACGATCAGTACCTTACAGGTGTTGGTTCCGCCGATGGTTTCCATCGCGTCACCCTTGGTCATCAGTACCATGTCACCAGAAGAGAGGTAACCCGCTTCGGTCAGGGCTTCTAAAGCCTTCTTCGCTAGCTCATCTGCGCCGTAAGCGGTTGAGTCGAAGTAGACAGGCTGTACGCCGCGGTAAAGCGCCATCTTAGCCAGGGTCACGTCGTGACGTGACAGTGCCAGGATAGGCAGGGCAGAACTGATACGCGACATAAGCTGAGGCGTCGCACCAGATTCGGTCAAGGCTACGATTGCCTTAACACCTTCGAGGTGGTTAGCCGCATACATGGTCGATAGCGCAATTGTCTCTTCAACAGAGGTGAAACGCTCATCCATGCGGTGCTTAGACACCTGAACACTTGGGTGTGACTCGGCGCCAAGACAAACGTTAGCCATAGCCTTAACGGTTTCTTCTGGGAAGTCACCGGCTGCAGTTTCTGCCGACAGCATCACAGCGTCTGTGCCATCAAGCACTGCGTTAGCCACGTCCATTACTTCTGCACGGGTTGGCATTGGGCTGGTGATCATAGACTCCATCATCTGAGTCGCGGTGATCACGCTCTTGTTAAGCTGACGAGAGCGGCTGATTAGCTTCTTCTGTACAGCAACCAAAGCTGCATCACCAATCTCAACACCCAGGTCACCACGGGCAACCATAACAGCGTCAGAGGCTAAGATAACGTCGTCCATCGCTTCGTCTGAAGCTACGGCTTCTGCGCGCTCAACTTTAGAGACGATCAGCGCATTGCTACCAGCCTTCTGTGCCAGTTCACGGGCATAGTTTAGGTCGGCGCCACTGCGTGGGAATGAAACTGCTAGGTAGTCTACCTTGATGGCTGCTGCGGTGATAATGTCTTGCTTGTCTTTCTCGGTCAGTGCCGCGGCAGACAAACCACCACCTTTTTTGTTGATGCCCTTGTTGTTAGACAGGGGACCGGCAACAGTCACTGTGGTGTGAACCTTATTACCTTCAACTTTCTCAACTTTAAGCTGAACACGACCATCGTCGAGCATCAAGATATCGCCGATGCTGACATCCTGCGGTAGCTCTTTATAGTCGATACCCACTTGGTGTTCGTCACCTTGGCCTTTTTCCAGGTCGGCATCTAAGACGAATGCCTGACCCAGATCCAGTTGCACCTTCTTGTTATCTTTGAAGGTAGAGACACGGATCTTAGGGCCTTGTAGGTCACCCAATACAGCAACGTGTACACCGAGTTCTTTGGCGATATTTCGCACGTCGGTGGCACGTTTTAGGTGATCTTCAGGTGAACCATGAGAGAAGTTGAGGCGAACAACGTTTGCACCAGCTTTGATAATACGACGTAGATTGTCGTCACGATCGGTTGCTGGACCCAGAGTCGTTACAATTTTGGTTCTGCGGAACATGAGATACTCCGTTAAGTTTTAAATAATCTTACTCTATATTAACAGACAAAATGGAGTTTTGTAGGAAAATTACAAACAAAATGATCTATCTCAAATTATTAATTTTGTGAACCGCTGCGATTAAAAGTGAAAAAAAAGGCGGCTCCTTATACAAGGGCCGCCTAATATCCTTACAAAACTGGACTATATAGTCGCTTCTTTGTCGATACGAGACTCTTTCAGCACCTCTTTCACGCGCTTTAAACTCTCTCTGAAACGTGGGCCGCGGCGCAGGGTGAAACCTGTGGCCAACACGTCGACAATCACCAGCTGTGCCAGGCGCGATGCCATGGGCAGATACATGTCGGTATCTTCAGGCACTTCCATGGTGACGGGGAGGGTGCATTCGGCGCTGAGCGGCGAGTTGCGCGAGGTGATAGCGATCACCGCGGCACCGTTCTCGCGGGCCAGGCGCGCGATATCGATGAGTGACTTGGTGCGGCCTGTGTGGCTGATCAACACGACCACGTCGCCTTCGCTACTGTTAATGCAGCTCATGCGTTGCATCAATACGTCGTCGAAGCAGATCACCGGGACGTTGAAGCGGAAAAATTTGTTTTGTGCGTCATGGGCGACAGAGGCCGATGCGCCAAGGCCGAAGAAGGAGATCTTCTTTGCCTGGGTAAGAATATCGACGGCCTTGTTGATGGCCGCCGTGTCCATGCTCTGTCTAGCCGTATCCAGCGCCGCCATAGAAGACTCGAAGATCTTGGTGGTGTATGAATCTGGACTGTCGTCTTCCTCGACGTGGCGACTGACATAGGGGGTACCATTGGCCAGGCTCTGTGCTAAGTGCAGCTTAAAATCGGGAAAGCCTTTAGTGTCGAGACGGCGGCAGAAGCGGTTCACCGTAGGCTCACTCACATCGGCCATTTTGGCTAAGGTGGCGATGCTGGAGTGAATCGCGGTTTGTGGTGACGCCAATATCACCTCAGCCACTTTACGTTCCGACTTACTGAAATGTGTTAGGTTTTTCTGAACCTTTTCTAGGGTATTCATATGCGTACATCCACTGGATTGTAATGTAATTATATTTATTCTTTTATGTCATGATAGAACCAAACAAAAAGTGCTACAGTTTGGTTTATATGACGAATTATGATCTAACTACAGAGCAAACTTTCTACTATATATAGTAATTTAATCACAAAAAGCATATCAGATTTTGGTGTCTCGTTGCTAGTTTACTAATAGGTCATTTTTTGCAAAATTTAGATGCAATTAACAAATTCTGTTGTTATATTACAACAAACATGTGAGCTTCTCATCGAAACGATGGGACACAGTACATAGGAGATTTTTAAGCTATGGGCATGACATCACCAGAAGCCAAAGCTTGTGATTTTGTATTGTTCGGCACCAAAGGCGACCTCGCCAGACGTAAGTTACTCCCTTCGCTTTATCAATTGGATAAGGCCGGTCTGCTCAACGAGGAGACTAAGATAGTCGGGGTAGCCAAAGACGCCTTTAGCCATGATGAGTATCAGGAGCTGGTTGTCACGGCGCTAAAGAGCTTCGTTAAAGAAGCCTTGTGTGATGAAACCCTTACGCGATTCCTCCAGCGCTGTGTCTACATTGGGACTAACTTCACCGAGGCAGAAGGTTACAGTGCCTTCCATGAGATCCTCGATCCCAAGAAGCGCGTCATGGTGAACTACTTCGCGACGCCGCCGGCCATCTTTGGCGATATCTGTCGCTGCCTGCATGAACAAAACCTCATCTATCCAGATACCCGTGTCGTCCTCGAAAAACCCATCGGCTCAGATCTCGCTTCTTCTAAAGTCATTAACGATCAAGTCAGCGCCTACTTTAATGAAAACCAGGTCTATCGTATCGACCACTACCTAGGTAAAGAGACGGTACAGAACCTGATCGCGCTGCGATTCGCTAACTCCTTGTTTGCCTCTAAGTGGGATAACCGCACGATCGACCATGTGCAGATCACCGTTGCCGAAGAGGTCGGTATCGAAGGACGTTGGGGTTATTTCGACAAAGCCGGTCAGATGCGCGACATGATCCAAAACCATCTGCTGCAGGTGCTCACCTTAGTCGCCATGGATCCACCGGTTAACCTGGATGCGGACAGCATTCGTGACGAGAAGGTAAAGGTACTTAAGTCACTGCGTAAGATAGATGCCGATAACATCTATGAAAATACCGTACGCGGCCAATACTCGGCCGGTTTCCTGAAGGGCGCACCTGTGCCTGGCTACCTCGAAGAGGAAGGGGCTAACACCCAGTCTCACGCCGAGACCTTCGTCGCCCTGCGCGTCGATATCGACAACTGGCGCTGGGCCGGTGTGCCTTTCTATCTGCGTAGCGGTAAGCGTATGCCGACCAAGAGTTCTGAGATTGTCGTCTATTTCAAGAACCCGCCTCACAACCTGTATCGTTCAAGTTACCGCAACCTACCGCCGAACAAGCTGACTATTCGTCTGCAGCCTCACGAAGGGGTTGAGATCCAGATGATGAACAAGGTGCCGGGTCTAGAGCAGAAACAAAGATTACAAACTACCAAGCTGGATTTGAGTTTCTCCGATACCTTTAAGAACGATCGCATCGCCGATGCCTATGAGCGTCTATTGTTAGAGGCCATGCTGGGCAATCAGGCGCTGTTTGTACGCCGCGACGAAGTCGAGCAGGCTTGGACCTGGGTCGATGGCATCATCCAGGCGTGGGAAGAGAGCAACGAGAAGCCTAAGCCATATCCAGCGGGTAGCTGGGGCCCCGTGGCATCAGTCGCTTTGATCGCAAAAGACGGCCGCTCTTGGGACGAGTAAGGAAAATTTAAGATGATTAAAGAATCCGTATTCAAATCTTTTGATAGCAAAGCCAGCCTAGAGGCACAACTGGCCGATCGCATCGCCGAGCAGCTACAGGCTGCCATCGATGCTCGCGGTAAGGCGAGCCTGGTGGTGTCTGGCGGCTCGACACCCCTAGCGCTATTTAAGTTATTAAGCCACAAGGCAATCGAGTGGAACGATGTCTATATCACCCTGGCCGATGAGCGCTGGGTCGATAGTGAGCATAGCGATTCTAACGAGCGCCTGGTGAGACAGCATCTGCTGCAAAACCGCGCCGCGGGCGCCAAGTTTCGCGGTCTGAAGAATATGTTTACCACGCCAGAGGCCGGGTCGACATGGCCATAGAGCAGCTTGCCAACTTCCCGAAACCCTTCGATGTGGTGGTGCTTGGCATGGGCAACGATGGCCATACCTGTTCTTGGTTCCCTTGCTCGAAAGAGATAGAGCAGGCATTGAGCACCCAGGCACTCTGTCTGGCGGTGAATCCGGGCGAGGCGCCACACGGACGCATGACTATCTCTAAGACAGGGATCTTAGCGTCACGCCAAATCTATTTACACATAGTCGGTGAACAGAAGCTAGCCGTTTACCGACAGGCGCTCGAGAATGACGATGCTAAGGCGATGCCGATACGTGCGGTACTGGCCCAGCATAAGACACCCGTCGATGTTTATTGGAGCGCTTAAGGAGCGATTATGCATTCAGTAGTACAGTCAGTTACCGACAGGATCATTGCCAGAAGCAAAGCGACTCGCGAAAAGTATCTTGCGGCGCTGGGCGAAGCAAAAGCTAACGGCGTTCACCGCAGCAGCCTAAGTTGTGGCAACCTGGCCCACGGTTTTGCCGCCTGTAGCCCGGCAGATAAAAATACCATCAAGGCTTTCAACAAGGCCAACATAGGTATCGTTACCGCATTTAACGATATGTTGTCGGCGCACCAGCCTTACGAGCACTATCCCCAGCTCTTAAAAGAGGCCTGTCACGAGGTAGGCAGCGTTGCCCAGGTAGCGGCCGGTGTGCCAGCCATGTGTGATGGTGTGACTCAAGGGCAACCCGGAATGGAGTTAAGTCTGCTGAGCCGCGAAGTGATCGCCATGTCGACAGCAGTGGGGCTTTCTCACAACATGTTTGACGGTGCCTTGCTGCTCGGGATCTGTGACAAGATAGTACCAGGCCTCTTGATAGGCGCACTGAGCTTCGGTCATCTGCCCATGTTGTTTGTACCGGCAGGCCCAATGAAGTCAGGCATTCCGAATAAGGAAAAGGCGCGGGTTCGTCAAAAGTTCGCCCAAGGACAGGTGGATCGCAATGCGCTGCTTGAAGCCGAATCTAAGTCTTATCACAGTGCAGGTACCTGTACCTTCTACGGTACGGCAAACAGCAACCAGCTGATGCTGGAAGTGATGGGTCTACAACTGCCAGGCTCCTCTTTCGTTAACCCGGACGATCCGCTGCGCGAAGCCCTGAATAAGATGGCGGCCAAGCAGGTGTGTCGTCTCACCGAGATGGGCACTCAATACACGCCGATCGGCGAGGTGGTTAACGAGAAATCTGTGGTGAATGGCATAGTAGCCTTGCTGGCGACTGGTGGCTCGACCAACCTGACCATGCATATCGTTGCCGCGGCGCGTGCTGCCGGCATTATCGTGAACTGGGATGACTTCTCAGAGCTGTCAGATGCCGTGCCTCTGCTGGCGCGCGTCTATCCCAACGGTCACGCCGATATCAACCATTTCCACGCCGCAGGCGGCATGGCCTTCCTGATCAAAGAGTTACTGGATGCTGGACTGCTTCATGAAGATGTGATGACGGTTGCAGGTTACGGTCTGCGTCGTTACACCCAGGAGCCTCGCCTCATCGATGACGAATTGGTTTGGGTCGAAGGCCCAAGTGAGTCCTTGGATAAAGAGGTGCTGACTGCGGTTGCATCGCCTTTCCAGGCTAACGGAGGCTTGAAACTGCTTAAGGGTAACCTGGGCCGCGCCGTGATCAAGGTCTCTGCCGTTGCCGAGTCCCATCGATTTGTCGAAGCGCCCGCTGTAGTGATTGACGATCAGAATAAGCTCGATGCCTTGTTTAAGGCGGGTGAGCTCGACAAAGACTGCGTCGTCGTGGTGAAGGGGCAGGGTCCTAAGGCTATCGGCATGCCAGAGCTGCATAAGCTTACGCCTATCTTGGGCTCGCTACAGGACAAGGGCTTTAAGGTGGCGCTGCTGACCGATGGTCGTATGTCTGGCGCCTCAGGTAAGGTACCGGCGGCGATTCACCTGACACCCGAGGCGTTGGATGGCGGCTTAATTGCCAAGGTCGAAAATGGTGATCTTATCCGCGTCGATGCAAATACCGGCGAAGTAAGCCTGTTGGTCGATGACGCCGTGTTGGCGAGCCGTGAAGCGGAACAGGTCGATCTACGCAGTACGAGTTTCGGCATGGGCCGCGAACTATTCGCGGCATTGCGTTCAAATTTAAGTAGTCCTGAGACGGGTGCGCGCTGCACCACGACCATAGACGAAAATTATTAATCATTGAGGAAGCTTTTAGCAATGGCTGAGAATAACTGGTCAATCCAACCCCAAGATATTTTTAAACGTAGCCCGATCGTTCCCGTCATGGTGATTAATAAGATTGAGGATGCGGTTCCCCTCGCCAGAGCCCTGGTTGATGGTGGGATCAGCGTACTCGAAGTGACGCTGCGTACCCCTTGTGCGCTGGAAGCGATCACTAAGATCGCCAAAGAAGTACCAGAAGCCCTGGTCGGTGCCGGTACCGTATTGAACGAGGAGCAACTGCAGCAGGCGATCGATGCCGGTGCTCAGTTTGTGATCACCCCGGGTGCCACCCCAGAGCTGTTAAAGGCGGCGATGAAAGGTAGCGTGCCGTTAATCCCTGGGGTTGCCAGTATCTCCGAGGTGATGTCGGGTATGGCGCTTGGTTACACCAACTTTAAGTTCTTCCCAGCAGAAGCTTCTGGCGGTGTGAATGCACTGAAGGCTTTTTCTGGCCCACTTGCCGATATTCGTTTCTGCCCAACCGGCGGTATTACGCCAAGTAGTTATAAAGACTATCTTGCGCTTAAGAATGTCGACTGTATCGGTGGTAGTTGGATCGCGCCAACCGATGCGATGGAGCAGGGCGACTGGGCGCGCATAACCCAGTTGTGTAAAGAGGCTATCAACGGCTTGTAATTGTCATTTAGTCGCAAATGATAAATAAAAACCTCTGCCCAGGCAGAGGTTTTTTTATGGCTAATGGCTAGGAATTAGAGCCTTAGCGCATGTGATCGAGAGTTAGGCAGAGATGGCTATTTGGCCTCGCTGTATTGATAGTCACTGCTTGCCTGCCAGATGCGGTACCTTAGCTGAGCCCCGGCGGGGAGATAAAACACCTTAGGTAGACGACTGTCGTAGGCTAAGGTCAGTTTTTCCGGCAGGGTAAGAAAGGCGGTCTGCTTGGCCTTGTCGAAACAGGCAATCATGGTGCTTGGTCCCTGGTGGATGGCGTCGACCTGATAATAGTTGTAGCCCCAGCCTTGTACCGTATGTTGCTCAATCTCACCAGACAGACCATGCTTGTTGCAATCAACCTCTTCGTTGCGGCCGATGGCGATTTCCAGTCGATAGTCCTCTTCGTTGGCAAGCTTTGGCAGGGTGAGAATATGTTGTACTAGGCCATCGTTTGGCGCAGGAAACATCTTAGTTGCTTCTTCGCTCTGGTAGTCGCTCGCCGAGTAGCTTACTGCTACGGGCATAGTGACAGACTCAGGCTTAGCTGGGCTGGTCGCCTGGGCACAAAACGTCGAGAGGGAGAGTCCCAGGCTGAGTAATAGGGCCGGTGTGTATCTGTTTAGGGAAAATGTCATGAAAGCTCCTAGCGTTAAAGTGAACGGTTATACCAGGTATAGACGCTAGCATAGTGGAAAAGGGTTAAAAGCAAAGTGATATTTTTTAATTAGTTGTTTTTAGTTAATTTTTAAGGTGGTTTGTGGCGGGTTTATGGCTGTCTGTGACGAGTCCGTCACGTTTTATCTGATGTCACTCACCTCTGTTTACTTTGAATGTCAAACTAGTTAATATGCCGATTGTTTGATAGTCAAAGTATATGGCGCTAGGTATCGAGTATCTACAAAGTATCGCGTGCCTACAAAGACCAACCCATAACAATTAATAGAGAATTATTCATGTCCAACGTAAAGGATCATCTTGCTCCCTGGCAGCACAGTCATCAGTTTGCCAACTTAAACAGTGATGGCGAGCGCAACACGCGTTATGTTTTATTGCTAACCCTGTTTACCATGATCGCCGAAATTGTCGCCGGTACAGTATACGGCTCGATGGCCCTACTGGCAGATGGCTGGCACATGGGAACCCATGCTGCGGCGTTTTTAATCACCCTGTTTGCCTATCACTACGCAAAGAAGCATGCCGATAGCCCAGATTTTGCCTTTGGTACCGGCAAGGTGAGCGTGCTGGGGGGCTTTACCAGTGCCGTTGCTCTCGGTCTCGTGGCCCTGCTGATGGTGGTCGAATCGGTGAGCCGCCTGGTTAACCCCGAGCAAATCCATTTTAACGAGGCGATTTTTGTCGCTGTGATCGGTCTGACGGTCAATGTTATCTCAGTCTTCTTGCTAAAAGATCATCACGGGCACCATCATGGGCATGGGCATGGACATGATCATCACAGTCATCATCATGGTCATAGCCATGAGCACAGTCACCATAGCCATGAGCACAGTCACCATAGCCATGAGCACAGTCACCATAGCCATGAGCACAGTCACCATAGCCATGAGCACCATGAGCATAGCCATGAACACGATCACCATGCGCACCAGCATGACCATGGCGACAAAGGCCATCATGACCATAACCTGCGCGCCGCCTATTTCCATGTGATGGCAGATGCCTTGACCTCTCTGCTCGCCATCGGCGCATTGCTGTTTGGTAAGTATTTGGGGCTGACCTGGTTAGATCCTCTGATGGGTGTCGTGGGCGCGGTGATCATCACCAGCTGGGCGTGGGGCTTGATGAAACAGACGGGGCCCATATTGCTCGATGCCAGCATCGAGAAGCAGTATGTTAAACAGATGGTTGAGTTGATCGAAGCCGAGCAGGACCATCAGGTGAGTGATATTCATGTATGGCGCGTCAGTGCCGATCATTACGCGGCTATGGTCTCGATCGTTAGCCATGAGCCGAAAGAGCTGGACTATTTCAAGCAGAAGCTCGCGAAATTTGAACGTATCGATCATTTGACGGTCGAACTCATCACCTGTCGCCAAAGTGCCTGCCAAAGTGGCTACCAAGGTGCCGATAAAGCAGAGATTTAGGATTTTTTAAAAGGAATAGCGCGTTAACCATGAATAATGATCTATTGAGCCACACCATAGTCGAATTTTATGAAAAGCTCTCTTCCTGGGAGATGGCCGTAGTTAAGGATGCCGGCCACTCCTTGCCCCAGATCCATGCGGTTGAGATTTTAGGCGCCAATGGTGACCTGCGCATGAAGGAGCTGGCGGAGAAGATGGGGATCACCACAGGTACTCTGACGGTGCAGATAGACAAGATGGAGCAGGCGGGCTTAGTGGCGCGTAAGGCGCATCAGCAGGATAGACGCTCTATCTTGGTCGGGCTAACCGAGCAGGGTCAGGCTGTCTATCGAGAACACGATCAACTGCACCATGGGTTGTCCGATCAGTTAACCGCTAAGTTCTCCGATAGTGAACGTGAGCTCTTGCTGAGTTTCTTTCAGCGCATGAATAACGAATTTTAACGCTAGGTTTTTAACTTGAGGTTTCTACACGCCCGCAACATCACTTTTTTTTCACCTCGGGCGTGTAAACTCCAGGTGTTCATTCATAACCGTAAAGCCTTGCCTGTTAACTTCGCCTATCGTTGTTAACTCATATGGTCGTTAACTCATATGGTCGTTAACATAAGTAGCCCTGCCTGGCGTATGCCCGTAAAAACAATTACGTTTGTGTGGCAGAGTATTGGCTGGTAACATGGCTGCAACATTTTGCGACACTGCTATTTCGATACTCAACATCCGCTCCGAGTATGACTCGTTTCATGACTAATGCTCCATGACTAATGATTCATAACTAATAGCGATTTAGTGCTGAAATCTAAACATGAAGAGTGCAGTGACCAAATGATTAGCAGGCCCTTCGATTGGGCGACTAGGTTAGTCTTTTGAACGTGATTTTTCGTTTATTTACAGAGAGAACACTCAGTGCTGCCACGCGTTAAAACCCTATCGGCGAACCAGTTTACGCTGATCACCGCCTTATTTTATGTTTGTGTGTTTAACATTCCGCTATTCGGTATCGTCCAGCAGGGCATAACGAACCAGGCCGAGGTAAACTACCTCTTCATTGCCACCATACCCTTATTTCTTATCTTCGCGTTAAGTTTCATCTTTTCGCTTTTTACGGTTAAGTACCTGCTTAAGCCGTTTTTTATTATCGTTACGCTGATCTCCTCTAGCGTGTTTTTCGCCGCGCTGCAGTATGGCGTGGTGTTCGATTACGGCATGATCGAAAATACCGTGCAAACCAACAGTGCCGAGGCGTTAACCTATCTCAACTGGTCGTCGATATTGAACTTTATCCTGACCGGGTTGCTGCCGGCGCTGCTGATCTTTAAGGCCGATATTGTTTACAAGCCTTTCGTGAAAGAACTTCTGCATAAAGTTACCTTCATGGCGGCAATGCTCGCCGGTATCGCGGTGATTGGCTTCTTTTACTATCAAAACTACGTGTCCTTTGGTCGCAACAACGATCAGATGAAGCGCTATATAGTGCCCACCTATGCCATAGGTTCGATGATCAAGTATGTGAAGGTGAACTATTTCCAAGAGCCTTTGGTGTATAAGGTCCAGGGCCAAGACGCTAAGAACTTCACCATAGATGAGAACGGCAAGCCTAATTTGGTGGTGGTAGTGGTAGGCGAGACGGCCAGGGCGCATAACTATGAATACTATGGCTATGATAAGCCGACCAACGCCCATACCAAGGCCTTTGATATGATCCCCTTTAGAAATACCGAGTCCTGTGGCACGGCCACCGCGGTGTCGCTGCCTTGTATGTTCTCAAGCATGGACAGAGAAGATTACGATGCGCGTCGGGCGCAGGCTCAGGATACCGTAATAGATGTGTTGGACCATGCCGGTATTTCGCTGGATTGGCTGGATAATGACAGTGGTTGTAAGGGAGTGTGCGATCGCGTTAAACACATCAATATCGAACTCAACAGCGATCCGGCGCTTTGTGACGGTCACTATTGTTACGACCAGGTGCTGCTTAACGAACTCGATAAACGCCTTGCGCAAGGGATAGCTCAAGATACGCTTATCGTGCTGCATATCATAGGTTCACATGGCCCTACCTATTATTTGCGTTACCCAGAGGCCCATCGCAAGTTTGTGCCCGATTGTCAGCGTAGCGACATTCAAAATTGTAGCGATGAAGAGCTGGTGAATACCTACGATAACACCATCTTATATTCAGACTATATCATTGCCCAGGTGATCTCTCGCCTGGAAGCTCAAGAGGGCAATGCGGATACCGCCTTGCTGTACCTATCGGACCACGGCGAGTCGCTAGGAGAGAGTGGCATGTATCTTCATGGCGCGCCCTATGCTATTGCGCCAGATGAGCAGATCAAGATCCCTATGCTGGCCTGGATCTCGCCCGATTTTGCTGCCGAGAACGGGCTGGATAAGCAGTGTCTGCGCGATCTTGCGGGTAAGGGCGGTTTTTCCCATGATAATCTCTTCTCAAGTCTATTAGGCCTGATGAACGTGTCGACCGAGGTCTACAGCAAGGAGATGGATATGTTTGCAACTTGCCGGACGAAAATAGTGGCTTTGCAACATAAAAACAACAAAAATAGCTGATAAGGCTTAAGATTTTCGTTATTGTAGAGATTGCGCCTTCATTCATAGTGTTACGCAAATGAAGGCGCCTAATGTGCGCTAGTGTTTCTCTAATAATATCAATGGCGAAAATCTCTATGAATTTGGCTAAACAAATCACTGAAACCGAACTTTCCGCTAAAATTCTTCGTCATGCGGTTCCGCGCATGTCCGAACTCAATATTCCTGTGACCCCAGATAACTATGCCGTTTGGTATGAGTATTTTCGTGGTGTCAATTTAGATCTCAAACGTGCCATCGACAGCCTGGTAGCGAGTCGTGCCGCTTTTACGGCCGAGGTTAATGCCGGTCTCTATAACAGCTTTATTCGAGAGCAATCACCTGAGGTGATCGAGAATGTACAGATTGAGACACAGATCCTGATTAATAACTTTATGACTCGCCTATCCGAGGTGACCGCCGGCACGGCGCAATTTAACTTAAGCCTGACCACTTTCCAGCAGAACATCAGCCAGGACCCAGATCCCCAGACGCTCGAGCGCCTGGTCGATACCCTGGCCGAAGAGGTATCTCAGGTGGTTACCAGTAACCGCGAGATGGAAGCGAATCTGAAGACGATGAATCAGGAGGTCGCCGCCTTAAAGGCCGAGATGGAAGATCTTAATATCGCAGTGATGACAGATCAGCTGACCTCGCTACGTAATCGCCGCGCCTTCGACGAGGAGGTGCTGGCGCACATCCAGCAATTTAGACGTGAGCAGCGCCTTAGCAGCCTGCTGCTGGTCGACATCGATAATTTTAAGCAGTTCAACGATACCCATGGTCACTTGGTGGGCGATAAGGTACTGGCCTACATAGCCCTCGCATTAAAACAGGGGGTGAAGGGGGACGACTTTGTGGCGCGCTATGGCGGTGAGGAGTTTGTGCTCTTGTTGCCTGATACCGACCACTCGGGAGCCATGGTGGTGGCTGAACAACTGCGTTCGCGGATTGCCGAACGCCATCTGAGCATAGGCAAAGACAACAAGCTCTCCTTAGGGGCGATCACTGTCTCTATCGGCGTGTCGACACTGCGCCAGGACGATGACAGAGAGTCGTATATCGTGCGCGCCGACGAGGCATTATACAGAGCCAAGTCGTCCGGCCGAAATTGCGTAAAAGGTTAGCTTTGTTAACACCTTACGGTTAGCTAATCCCGGGAAACACTACTTAGTCTTGTTTCGGCTTGAGGGGCATGTCCATCTTGATCAGGTGCTCCTCCATGTCGAAGGTTACGCTAAAGCCCAGTTTTTTGGCTAGGCTCGCCATGTTGCGGTTTTCAAACATGGTGAAGCCGGTCAGCAGCTCAGTGTCATTGGCCTTGTAGTAGGCGATCAATTTTTCCAGCAGCAGCTTACCTATACCGATCCCCTGATGGTCACTGCGTACCGCCATGGCAAACTCAGCCTCGGTATTATCCGGATCGATGGAGGCCCTGACCGCACCTAGGGTAATATCGTCGCCGTCGGCTCCCTCGGTGGTGGCGATGAAGGCCATCTCCCGGGCATAGTCAATTTGGGTGAGTACCGCCATCTCTTCGTGGGTCATCTTAGATCGCACGCCAAAGTAGCGTTTATACCTGTCTTCGTCGGAGAGAGAGTTATCGAAGGCCAGGTGTTTGGGCTCATCCTCGGGCAGTATGGGCCTGAGCATGATCTTAAGACCATTCTTCAATACCGCTTGTTCCTCTAACTCCTTAGGATAGGGGCAGATGGCCAGGCGATTTGGGGTGTCCTGGGCATTGGGGTTAAGTTGGATATTCACATCCAATAGGGTGATCTGCTCGCCTGCGCACAGCACTGGGTTGAGATCTAAGCCCGCAATCTCTGGGCAATCTATGATGAGATGCGAGATCTGAGTCAGCATGACACACAGGGCGTTCATGTCTAAGCCCAGAGGCAGGTGCCTGTCCTTTAGCTTATGGGTTTTCAGCGCCTGGATCACCATGTAGCGGGCCAGCGTCATGTTTAGTGGCGGCAA
>NZ_JPII01000006.1:0-43527 GCF_000832025.1 Shewanella sp. cp20
GTGCCAGTGCCAGTGCCAGTGCCAGTGCCAGTGCCAGTGCCAGTGCCAGTGCCAGTGCCAGTGCCAGTGCCAGTGCCAGTGCCAGTGCCAGTGCCAGTCTGCGAGACTTGAGGGTCGACAGTGGGACGCTCCGTTGTTGGCTGCTGTGTTGATCCTGTGCTTGGCAGAGGTGGTTTATGAGCAGGGCTCTCACTGGTGGTCAGGGTCACCTGAAAGGCCGGCGGCTTGCCGCTTGAGGTAAGAGCGTGGGCGACGGGAGTCAGGTTTGGAGTCGAGGTAGTACTTTTTTCGAAGCCGCTAAACTCCTCTATTCCCGTGGTCTGCGCTGAGCGATGGACCAACTTATTTTGCGGCTGCGCTGCATTTCCTTGTGCGGCTATAGTTTGGGAGGCTTGTGTTTCCTGTGACTGCGCCGCTGGTGCTTTCCCATCGTCTAATTCTGTTGAGTCAAGTGTCTGTTCGCCCTGCGCAGCTGGGGCGAGATCTGGCTTACTTTCCAGTTCTGAGGCTTGTTCCTCTGGCGTCGCTCCAGCGATAGAGGCCGTGTGCCAAGGTTTGTCCGCCACCAGATCTTGATTGAAGCGGCTAGATGTCTTGCCGTCCCGGTACTCTTTGGCCTTGAGCTGATCGACCGCCTTATCCTGCGCCCTGGCGAGACGTTTAGCCTCGCGTTCACGTCGCTGAGCCTCTGTTAACTGCTCCGGCTCGTCCACAGTTTGGGAATTGGTGAGCGGCTTAGTCTGGCTTGGCTTCTCTTGAGGAGGCATGTTTGGGCGTTTATCTTGACTCATTGCGTTCTCCTAACGTTCGCCAAAGGCTTCGGTCACATTGGTAAACACCGGTTTCCACAGATATTGAAAGATGGTCTTATCACCAGTCACTATGTCTGCTTCTCCCGTCATACCTGGGATCAGTGCAAGCTTATCGGGTTGATCGCCAAAATAAGGTTTATCGATGGCAATTTGTACCTTGTAGAAAACCCCACCTTTTTCATCGGCATCCGTGCTGGGGGATATCTTTTTCACGATTCCGTCTATCGCCCCATAACGGCTGTAGTCGAAGGCATCTATCTTGATGCGGGCGCTCTGTCCCACTGTCACGAAGCCTATGTCTCGCGGCGATAGCTTGGCCTCTAGTAGCGCTGTTGGAGTGGTGGGAACGATTACTGCGACTGTACCTCCCGGCTGAATAACGCTACCTGATGAGTTGTTGGGGATCGACTGAATAATGCCATCTACCGGTGAGGTAACCCTGTTCTGTTGCACCTGGGAGTCAGACGATTTGAGTCTCGCTATGATGCCAAGCAGTTCTGCCTGCGCGTCGGTCCGTTTCTCACCCACTTCGTTAAAGAGAGTCGCTTCTCTCTGAGCCAGTTGTTTCTGCTGATTATCGATATTACGTTGCAAGACGTTACTACGTCCCTCCAGTGCCTTTAGCTCTCGGATGTAGGCATCAAGTTTCTGTTGTGACTCCAGCATCCTGAGCTTAGAGACTGCCTGCTGCTCTTTTACCGAGTTCATCATCTTAAGCGTTTGTTCGACCGAGCGAATTTGGTCTTTGAGCGGTTTAATTTCCTGTTCGACGCTGGCAAGTTCAGCCTCTGACTTCGCCACGTCAGATTCGGAGAGGGCGATAATTGCCTGTTTTTCTTGATTCATTCGCGCCAGCGCGTTGACATGTTGTACCACCAGGGCCGGGAAGCTGAGTTGATAGGCATTGAAGTCTGCTTCTCGCCCTTCCAGAAAGGCATTGTATCGTTCTATTTTTAGTTCTAAGTTGGCTTGCTTGCTCTGCAGTTCCTCTTTTAACGCCTGGCTGTCGGTGGCGATAAAGTTGGCTATCAGATCGCCTTTCCTTACCAAATCTCCCTCGGCTACGGCAATCGATGCCAAAGTGCCTCCGGTCTGGCTTTGGATAACTTGTCGATGCCCTAGGGGAACCACTTGCCCCTTAGCTTTGGCGATCTCCTCAATGTTGGTGAAGACTGACCAGATAAGGAGGATAAAGACGGCCGCTGTGATAAATAGCGTGATTCGGCGAATGGCACGTTTTTCAGCTGGCGCCTCGACGGCCTCGGTAAATTCGTGTTCAGGCCAGGAGTGTTGGGAAAGTTGGCTATCATTCATTTTGTGAGGCCTCCAAGGTAGAAGTTGAATCCTGAGTGGGCACGGTGTCCTGAGCTGGTAGAGGGCCTGCATAGACCACAGATCCTTTGTCGAGAATCACTACCTTGTCGGCTTGCTGAATCAGTGCCTGATCGTGTGTGGTAAACAAGATAGTGCTCTTACCCTTGAGACGATTGAGCGTCTGAATAAAGGCTTGCCTGGCGAAGGGGTTGCGATTGGCAATCGGTTCATCCATAACCAGTAACGGGGAGCCTTTCAACAGGGCTCGAGCCAGGCTGATATAGCTGCTCTCTACGGCTGAGAACATACTCGTGCCGCGGGAAAATAGGTTAGCGTCGATATCTTGTTTTAGCGCCTGTAGCAACGAGGCACCTCCAGCATCTTTAAGGGCCTGCTTGAGTTCATCATCACTGGCTTCAGGTTTTGCCAAGCGAAGGTTGTCGGCCAAGGTGCCGGGTAACAGTTCGCTATTGGTGGGGCTGAAGGCGGCCCATTGACGGAAGATCTCTGGGTCGAATTGTTTTAGGTTTTTGCCATTGATGGTGACGAAGCCAGCCTGAGGCTCGATAACACCTATGGCGGTGAGAAGTAGGGAGGTTTTACCACTACCGTTTGGGCCAATGATAGCTACCGTCTCGCCTGCTTCTATATCGAGAGTAACGCCTGAAAGTGCTGGCTCACTGTCGCCGCTGTATCTTAGGGTGACGTGTTTGAAGGAGAGCGTTGGTGCTTTGTTAAGGTCCGGTGAGTCGAGTCTGAGTTCATTGAACTCTGTCGTGACCGCCATGAAACGATCGAATTGGTCGATCGCTCCCTTGAGTAGTGTAAATTTTTGCCGCGAGGCAAAAGCCAGTTGTGCTGGCCCAGTGATGCGCCAGATCAACATGACACTCGCAATGAGTGCGCCGGGGGTAATACTCTGGTTGAGGACGAGGAAGATGCCGCTAAAGACTGTCGTCAAGGCTGTCAGCAACCCCATGGCGTGGGCTACCGCCGCGTTGAGACCCGCGCGTTTGCTGTAAAGAAAGTTTTGCCTGCAATGCTCTCTGGCCCGGCGCATAAATTGCTCGTACCAAGCGCTGTTTTCTCCCGCGCTCTTGAGTGGTAACAGGTGGGTCGAGAGTTCGTTTAGGCTATTTTGATACTCGCCGCTAATAGTGGGGGCTGCAGCCTGAGTATACTTTTCTAGCGCCTTCATGATCAGATAAAACAGCAGCAGCATGCCCAGAGGCACCAGAACCAGATAACCACTTAATAGTGTGATGGCGACGAGGGCGACGAGGGTAAAGGGCAGATCGATTAGGCCTGCACCACCAGGACCTGCGACAAGGCTACGGACTTTTTCGGCGTTGCGCATTCGAGCGATATGACTGGAAAGCCCGACGCGAGAAAGCAGACTAAGAGGCATGCTCAGCAGGCGGTTGAAGGTGATGCCCGAAAGATCTCTGGCAAAGCGATTGCTAACATTGGCCAGTGCTTGTGCCCTTAGTAGCCTACTGGCAACAAATATCCCCAGGGCAAGCGCCGCTCCTAGCGCTATGCCGGGTAGGATCTGCGGTGCTTGGCCTCCGATCACTCTGTCATATACCGCCATGGTAAAAAGTGGAATTGCCAATCCGCTGAGGCTGGAGAGCAGACTCAGCCAGAAGATGGGGCGATACCAGGATCTGAGCTTGGCGAGGTGGGAGGAAAAAGTGCTGCTGCGGCTCTGCGCTGGTAGGCTTTCCACCAGAAACAGATGGCCGGAATTAGGTAGGTTATCAAGCTTTATCCATTGATTATCTTCACTTAAGTATTGAAAGCTGTGATTACTTCGGCGGGCTACCATAGGGTTGCCATCTTGTGGTAGCAATATGAAGGGGTAGACACTATGCACCAATAGGTTAGTGTCCAGAGCCTGTACATTGACGCCCACATGATGCTTTTTCAGCAGAATATAAGTTTCAAGATGAGTGAGCCTGTCGTTGAGATCGCTTTTGTCGATATTACTGGCCTGAACACTGAGCCCAAGTTGCTGGAACAGGGCAATCAGCAGTGACTTGGGCAGATGTATCGGATCTTGGGATGGATTCATGTGCGAACACCTCCATGGTCATGACTGACTTGTTCACCTGTTTCTCCTAATGAGATCTGCATATCGCTTAGCGCAGCGACCTCTTCAAAATAGGAGGCGATTATCACCGTCATCTGTGTGCGGTGTTCGGCTAAGAGTTGTAGCAGACGCGTCTGGGAGTCGGCATCCAGTGAGACCATCGGCTCGTCCAGCAGCAAAACTGATGGAGACTGCGCTAAGGCGCGTACAAGTGCGATAAGTTTGATCGCCCCTTTGTTGAGTATCTGATTTTCGTTGCTGCCCACTTGAGTCTGGTAACCGGCTGGGAGTTGAGCCAAGGTTGCGGAGAGGCCAAGTTTGTCGGCAATCAGCATCGCATTGGCCTCTCGCTCGCGGCGGAACAGCGTCATGTTGTCTAAGATTGAGCCGCTAAAGAGGCTGGCCCAGGGAGGGACGTAGCAGATAGACTGACGGTATTCGAAGCCATCATGATCTTGCTGTGCAACTCCAGCAATGGTGATCTGTCCGCTATCCAGTCGGTGATATGCTCCTATTGCGCTTAGCAGAAGGCTTGCGTGGGTCATTGGATTGGAGGTGACACGGACGATGGCGCCGGCAGGGATTGTCAGATTAATATTTTGGAGGCGTGCACTGGTTTTCTCGGCGCAAACGCCTTCGAGGCTGATAGGGCCCAGGGGGAGTTTCTGTTGATAACGGGTTTGACCGTTAAACGTTTCTTGGGGGGTATCGATAAGGGAATTTACCTGATCCATGGCATCTTTAGCGCTAACATATTTCGCTCTTAGACTGCCGATGGCACTTAGGGGGGCGACGGCGCGTCCGGCCAGGATGGAACAAGCTGCTAATCCCCCTGTGGTCAGGTTTCCGTTGAGCACTTCGAAACAGCCTATCATCACCAGGCATAGGGTCGTTGCTTGGGCGGTTCCCTGTATGAGTTCCTGTAACTTGGCTGATAGCCAATCGACTTCTTCTTGTTGAGCAAGGCGCTGATGGTTGATCTTCTTGTAGGCGTAAGTCATGCGGGATTCGAGAGCCATTGCCTTAGTGGTCGATAGACCCGACAGCACTAGCATCAAGAGACGGGTACGCTCATCCTGAGTTAGGCTCAGCTCCTTGGTGGCTAGAGAAAGTTTTTGTCCGAGTTGCCATACTCTTATGCCAGCGATTAGCCAGACAAGTAGGGGGATAAATACCAGTGGTCCACCTATGTAGGCGACTAAAGCAAGGAAGATAACCACGAAAGGAAAATCCATCAGTGCGACAGCGGCTTGTCCAGAATAGATGTCGCGCATTGCCGCGATGCTATGGATACCGTGTGAGATCTTACCCGTGCCGAGGTTCTCGATATGGTGGTAATCGGCATTAAGCAGGCGATTTACCACACGAGTGATGGTCTGAAGTTCATAGTTGGCCGCCGAGGCGCCCAGTAACCAGCTGCGAGTGTAACGCAGCGCGAGCTCAAGTAAGATTGCGATAGCAACACCTATGACGAGTACGGTCGCCGTACCATGAGCCTCGTTAGGCAGAATGCGGTCATAAATTTGTAGCATGGTAAAGGGGAGGGCGAGGGATAACAGATTAATAAAAACTGACGATAGCAGTAGTTCATTAAATGATGGGTTTTGCATTATTAAGCGAAAAGATTTGACCATCGATACCGCTCCTCATTAATTAATCAATTATTAAACAAGAGTGTAGCTCAGTGTCACTTGAATGAAGTTAGCAGTTACTTTTCACTTTAGATATAAGACAAATTTCTACACTTGTTACTGCTTTTCTTTAGATTCTGCCTAGCTTTTACCTTTACTTAAAAGGTATACGTTGTTTTGATGCATTTGGATTTACTCTATTGTAAATAAAGTAACCTCGCGCCAACTTGAGTCTATTTGGGATACTCCAATGGGGCTGACCAAAAGGAGCTGTGCAGAAGTGGCTTAAGCCGTTACAGAGAGTTCAGATGGCGTCATGATGCCCATGTCGATGGCTGGTTCGAAGGCAAAGTGAAAATAAAAAGAGGCCTGGCGGACCAGACCTCTTTGCTGCAGGGAGATGACGATGGGAAAACTATTTAGCGTGTTTAGGGCCTTTCTTGTTCTTCATTGGGTCGCCGTCGTAACCTAAGGCTTGCCAGTCTAAACGTGTGCCCTTGTTGTGGCAGTCGTTACACTTGAGCGCCTGATCTTTGGGTGAAACCATGTGGTTGATGCGCCACCACATCTCGGTTTCGGCAAAACCATGCTCGCCACTGTACTTAATACCTTGCTGGGCCAGTGCCTGGTTAGCCTCCATGCCGAGCTTGGCGGCCTTATCCCAGTCGAACTCTTTCCAGTAACCCCCCTTGCCATAGACCTTGGCGGTCACGAAGATGTTCTGCTTCTTGTCGTAGATCTGCTTGCCGCGATGCACCTTGAAGGGATAGATCTTGGCAGTCTTGTCAGCGATATCACCCAGTGGCGTGGTGAGCTTAGTGACCTTAGTCGGATCCATCTTGTCGCCCACCATGTAGGCATCGGCCTTGCCGTTGTACCAGGCGTATTCCGGCTTAACCATCTTGCCCCAGACGAAGCTGCCTTTCTTCTTCATGAAGGTGTGCTTGCCATACTCGTCGACGGTCTCCTCCTGATCGCTACCGGCGGTTGACCAATCCCAGCTCATCTTAGTGGGTTCGTTGCGGGCGAAGAAAGGAATATGACAGGTCTGACAGGCAACGCTGGCGGTGTGGGTGTTGAGGCGCTTGTTGGCGTGTGGCGCGCTATCGTGGCAGTTTTCACAGCCAATATCGTTGTCGCCGCCTGGCGATACGCCCATGGCATTCCCCGTGATCTGGTGCTGCTCTGTGGTGTGACAGGTCTGGCACTGGAAGTCATTGCCGTCGGTATCCATGTGTACGTCGGTCGCCTTGTCGGGGTAGGCCATAGAGGAGTCGAGATCTCCGTGCTTGACCGCGTCGCCGCCACCACCATAGAAGTGGCAGGTACCGCAGTTGTCACGTACCGGCATACCAACATTCTGTGCCACGCGTTCCAGGTTGACCTTGGCCAGGGCCTCGCCGGCGCCGGCGGGATCCTTGATATAGGTACCTGTGGTGTCGTGACAAACCAGACAGTCGACCTTGGTCATGTCGCTAAAGTCGAAGCTGTTGTCTTTCCAGCCGTAGCCGGCGTGACAACTGGTACATCTGGGCTCGTTACCCGCGATTGAGGTACAGAAGTTGTTGATGGCGTTTTTCTTACCGCGTTTTACTGTGCGGCCGGGGAGCTTCTGTTCCAGTTCCCAGGTCCAGTGAGACGACTTCATGAAGTCTTTGGCGTGATCTTCATGGCATTCGATACACTGCTCGGTCACCTGAGAGCCTTGAGTGAAGGGGCCTTGAATGGCTTCCTTATGGGGGTTATCGGCGATGGCATTGAGGCTAGCCAGGCCGAGAACTCCGGCGGCAAACATCGCCGTGAGAGAAAGTGAGTGTTTCATGGTGCATTCCCTACCCCCGGCCGCGGCCGGGGGAGATATTTTAGTTAGAAGTTGACGACGAGTGAGGCGTTGAGGTCATAGGCGGTATCGACCACAGGCAACATGGAGAAAGCCGAACCATTGATCACGTCATCCACTTTTTGCGGCGCGCCCACTGGGGTGCCACTGCCGGTATATTCGTAGTCGTAATAGAGACCGGCGAGCTTGATGAACATCCTGGGGTTGATATCAAACATATAGTAGGCCTCGGCCACATGACCACGGGTAGCCAGCTTGCTGCCGATAGGGTCGTCCTGGGCCTGGGTGAATGGTGTCCAGTACTTGGAACCATAGTTGTATTCCAGACCGAACTTGCCGTATGGCGCCGGAACCTGAATACCCACATAGATACCGTAACCATCTTTGGTGTCGGCTTCGTCGGCGGCGCTAGGCATCATGATGATCTCGCTGCCGTCGGCATTGAGTTGTGCCTCGAAGACCGCATCACTAAGCATGCCACCAAACATACCGGCGTTACCGTTGCCTTCGGCGCGGGTCCAGCCGAATGAGGCGAAGGCCTTGAAGTCTTCATCGCTCTCGTAGGCGTAACCTATGCCACCCAGGTACATGTCGCCGATCACGCCGCTAGGCTGTACTCGGGTCTGGAAGTTGAAGTTGCTGAACTTCTGCATATCTTGGTACATGGTCGGCGCGAAGATGCCAGCCAGCTGTGTGGGGAAGGCCATGGTGCCCTTGAAGCCGTCGTTGATATCTTTGG
This sequence comes from Shewanella sp. cp20, assembly GCF_000832025.1. Taxonomy (NCBI): domain Bacteria; kingdom Pseudomonadati; phylum Pseudomonadota; class Gammaproteobacteria; order Alteromonadales; family Shewanellaceae; genus Shewanella; species Shewanella sp. cp20. Next base: position 8,429 of record NZ_JPII01000006.1, read on the forward strand.
CGCCAAACAGGGTGATTTGCAGGAAGTGGTTGCCGTCGTTGATGGCGTCGATGTTAAAGCCGCCCAGGTGGGTGTCTTTGGTGACGATATCGCCAAACATCTCACCGTTGCCCCACTGTGACTCGAAGCCCTGGCCATAACAGAAACGCACCACTTGACCGTCGATACCAGTGATCTCACCCAGTTTGTATCCCAGGGTCAGACCATCGAAGTTGAAGTTAACCAGATGGCCAGATGGCGTGCCGCCACGCATCTCATTTTCACGGTATTGGGTTGGTGGGCCATAGGTTGATGGACGGCGACCGATAGATAGGTAGGTTTTTGAACCACCAATGTTTTTCCAGTCGAAGTAGGCGCGTTCTACGCGGAGCCAGTCACCGCTGGTGTTACCACTGTTGGTGCCATCCATGGTGAATGAACGCCAGGAATCGAACACCTGCACGCCGGTAGAGTCTCCCCAGTTTTTATACATACTGAGACGACCGGCGAAGTTGACGTTATCCCATACCTTGGCCTTGAGGTTTAGTCTCAGGCGTGTGGTGTAGAAGATGTCGTTGTTAATGTCCTGAGTGGTCTTGGGCGCCAAGACGTAGGGCATCACGCCTTGCAGCATACCACTCTGGAAGGCGGCGGCCAGATCCGGGTTGGCCTGCATCATCTGTCCCAAGGGGGAGTTGGGATCGTTGGGCATACCAAAGGCACCAGACATAGCTTTTGCACCAAAATCATTGAAGTCTACCTTGATTGCAGGGTTCCAGGTGACATTTTGATAGTGCAATGAATGGGCCTTGGTACGGAAATCGCCAGTGAGTTGAATTCTATCGAGCGCGCTATGGCGTTCGTTTTTGTCGACACGACTGTTGATGTCTTCAATCTCTTCGGTGAGATCGGCAAGCTGTTGTTTAAGCTCGGCTAGTTTTTGTGCATCGCTATCGGCGGCATAGGCTGAGCCAGAGATGGCGAGTGCATTTGCGATGAGTATGGATAGTAGAGTACGCATGTGAATCTCTCCTTATGCGCTCGTTGGGGTTGTTGACGAGCGCACCGATAACAAGTCCGTGGTTAACCGCATGTCTGTGGCTGATCTGAGTCGGCCGCATGGTCATAGAGGAACTGTTGGATATCTAAACGATCCTTTTCAGAGAGCTTCTCGAAGACTTCCGGCTTTACTTTATGCATGTCACGTTTGAAGTAACGATCCCATTGGCTCATGGTCTTGCTCATAGGGGTCAGTTCACCGGCGGCATCGCCCTTGCTGTGGCAGGCTTTGCACTCTTTTTTATACAGGTGTTTCCCTTTCTTAGGGTTACCACCGTCGACGGCGTAGGCTTGTCCGCCAACTGTGAGGGCGAGGAGTATGCATGTAGCTATTTTGGCAACGTTTTTCATCATCATTTTCCTTAATCGCTACTCTGAGCGATTTATTAACCTGAAACAAAATGCTTGTTTCTTGTTGGAAAATTTACCAAAAGGGAGTAGTTGTAAACTTGATGTTGATCACTTTCATGAAAAAAATCTAATTGATAAAAATATCATGGATATAAATCTAATGAATATTTTATAAGGTTATGAAATTTAATGGTTTTGTGCTTTGTTGGTTGGTGCGCTGTGTTTCTGGTATCGCTATAAAAGTGCCAAGGCAGATCACACTTTATTATTTAAGTTATCTCTAAATGGGTATTCTTGGCTGTGTTTGTATTGCATAGGCGTCTGTGTAGGGGATAAGGCTGCCTACCGAATCGACAGGATTTATATGTGTGGATAGGCGCGACAAAATAATTTGAAAAAAAGTGTTTAAACCTCAGGTTTGGAGCGCACTTTTTTGTTGTCTTAGTCTATCTTTAAAGACGACTCGGGTAGCTTCCTGAGCGAGAACAAAAATAATGAACAGGGTGAATGAGATGAAATACCTTAGCTTGGTCATCGCGGTGTTATTGTCTGGTAGTGCCTCTCTGGCGTCTGCCGCTTCTCTCTACAACGAGGCTCGCAGTGATGCCATGGGCGGAACCGGGGTGGCGGCCTCAAACCGTGAGGGGGCCGCCTTTATTAACCCCGCCTTATTAGCCATTCATGCGCCCAAGTATTCCGGCGGCGCGGTGATGTTGCCCGTGCTCGGTGCCGAGGTGGCAGATGTCGATAACCTGACCGACAAGTTCGATGCCCTGCAGGACTCCTATGACGGCCTAGAGGCGGCCATCAATGCCAGTGATGTGGCGGGCATTACCAATTATCGCGACATGCTGGTTGCCGATCTAAGATCTCTCGATGGTGAAAATGCCTATGCCAGCGTGGGCCTGGGGTTTTCTGTGGTCTTGCCAACCAAGCGCATGCCTATGTCTATTTTTTATAAGACCTATATCGATGCGGTGAGTGTGGCGGTGATCGAGGAGAGTGATATCGATACCCTGACCGATTTGGATCCCAACAACCCGCCCCAGGTGACGGATCTGGACTCTCAAGGGGCCGTGGTTGCCGGGGCTATCTCAGAGATCGGGGTAGCCCTGAGCTTCCCGCTATCGATTGTGAACATGCCGGTGGCCGTCGGTATCTCCCCCAAGCTACAGCGTATCGATACCTATAACTATGTGGTGAGTGCCAACAACTTCGATGCCGATGATTTCGATGACAGCAAGTACCGCAACGATGATACCGTGGCAAACTTGGATATTGGCGTTGCCATTCAACCCATGGATGGCGTGACTCTGGGCTTGTCTGGGCGCAACCTGGTGAGTCAGAAGGTCGATACCGTGGAGGCTCTGGGACGTCAGTTTACCTATCGGGTCGAGGCCTTATATACCTTAGGTGTTGCCTATGACTGGGACAATTTCAGCCTGACCACAGATGTGGATCTCAATAGTCATAAACGTTTCGATGAGATAGGCGAAACTCAATACTGGCGACTGGGCGGTGAGATGCGGGCGACCGATTGGCTGGCGTTGCGTGTCGGCTATCGCCACGACATGAAAGATACCAGCAGTAACCTCTATACCCTGGGCACAGGCTTTACCATAGGCCGTTCTTTTAATCTGGACCTTACCGGATTAGTGGGTACAGATGACGCCGTTGGCGGTGTGATTCAGACCTCGTATCATTTCTAACGACTCATCTTTAAATAATGTCAAAGGCCGGCGATGATGCCGGCCTTATCTTTTTCCTTTCTCTTTAAAGCAGGGCGCTAAGGGATTTTAGCGCCAGCAAGATAGCGCTCAGACTACAGAGTACCAGAGTCATGATGCGGGTCTTGTTTTTGTCTATGCGTCCTACCAGGCGATTAGCCACCAGATAACCGAGCAGCACTGAGGGAAGCAGCAGCGCCGAGCAATAGAAATGGTGCAGGGTCAGCAGGCCGGTGAGGCCTAAGATAACAATCGCAATGGTGGAACTAAAGATGAAGAAGGCCGATAGTGCCGCCCGAAACTGTTTGGCGTCTTTGCCCGAGAGCAAAATGGCCAGTGGTGGTCCGCCGATGGCAGCAACATTGCCGAAGATGCCGGAGATCACCCCGGCGATAAACAGGCTGCGACGGTTAACGACCAGGTTGAGCCGCAGCAGACTGAGCAGCACGGCGATGGCCACTATGATGGCGATGGTTATGCCCAGTATGGCCTGAGGCGCGAGCAGGAGCAGGCCCGCACCGATAAAGCCGCCGGGGATCCTCCCCAGTAGGGCATACTGTAGCCCGTTGAATTCCAGGGCGCCACGCTCGCGCAGCAGGGTCAGCAGCGCAATAGAGAAGCCCATCAGAATGACGGGGGCCGGCACCAGTGACGGCTCGATAAGATAGAGGAGCGGCGCGGCAACTACCGCCATGCCAAAGCCGATGAGGCTCTGGGTAAGGGCACCGACGAAGACGATGAGTGAGGAGAGCGCCAGAATATGGGGATCGAGTGGAAGTGCAGGCACTGGGATGTTCCAGATAAAAGTTGAAAACTAAAGAGGGATCGCTAAGCGATCCCTCTATCGATTCGTGTATGAGTGGATTATTCCATCTCTTCCCACTCTATGCCCATCTCGGTCATCAGGCGTTTGACTTCGGCTGGGATGCTATCGGGTTTGTCTTTAGACAGGTCATCGTCTTGGGGAAGTGGCTGACCAGTGTAGGCGTGCAGGAAGGCCTCGCATAGCAGCTCGCTATTGGTGGCGTGACGCAAGTTGTTGACCTGGCGCCGAGTGCGCTCGTCGGTTAACACCTTAAGCACCTTTAGAGGAATGGAGACAGTAATTTTTTTTACCTGCTCATTCTTCTTACCATGTTCAGCATAGGGGCTGATATAATCGCCATTCCACTCAGTCATTGACTCACCTGTAAATTCTAAAATTCGGTGCAGATTTTAAACCCTTACAAATTACAGTCAAATTATTGCCTCGAATTTTTGGTAAATGCAAATAGATTTCTAAATGTTTGGACGTCTAAACGTCTAAAAGTTGTTGACGCTCACTATCTGCTTAGGTACATTTAGACGTCCAGACATCCCTTTTGTCTAAGATGCCTGCCCGGATTCATATTGAGGAGTTGAAGATGACAGCGCGTAAACTAGCCACCGCCGCCGTAAGACGAGGCATAGAGTCAGACACTCAGCACGGTGCCGTGGTGCCGCCTATCTATCTGTCGACAAACTACTCGTTTGAAGGGCATCAGCAACCGCGGGATTTCGATTACAGCCGTTCCGGCAACCCGACCCGTTCTATTCTGGGGGAGGCAATTGCCGAGTTGGAGCAGGGGGCGAGCGGCGTGGTGACCTGTACTGGCATGGCGGCCATCACCCTAGTGACCAGCCTGCTTGGGCCGGAGGATCTACTGGTGGTGCCACACGATTGCTATGGCGGCAGCTATCGACTCTTCACCAATTTGGCTAAAAAGGGCGCCTTTAGGCTTCTGGTGGTGGATCAAACCGATGAGCGAGCGCTTGAGCTGGCACTGGCTCAGTCGCCTAAGATGGTGTGGCTGGAGACGCCTTCTAATCCGCTGCTGAGAGTGGTGGATATTCAGGCCATCGCCCAGGCGAGCCATAAGGTCGGCGCCCAGGTCGTGGTGGACAACACCTTCCTCTCTCCCGTATTACAACAGCCATTACTGCTTGGTGCCGACATTGTGGTGCACTCGACCACTAAATATATCAATGGTCACAGTGACGTGGTGGGCGGCGCCGTGGTGGCGAAAGACCCTGAGATCGGTGAGCTACTGCACTGGTGGTCAAATACCCTGGGCCTGACGGGGTCGGCCTTCGACAGCTACCTGACCCTGAGAGGACTGAGAACCCTGTCGGTACGTATTCGTGAACATCAAGCCAACGCTCAGAAGGTATTGGCGCTGCTTTGTGACCACAAGGCGGTGGAAAAAGTGTATTATCCGGGGCTTGCCGAGCATCCTGGCCACGAAATTGCTGCCCGACAGCAGAAGGGATTCGGCGCTATGCTCAGTTTTGAATTAAAAGGTGGCGAATCGGCACTCGTTGCCTTTTTAGATGCGTTACAATACTTCTCGGTAGCCGAGAGCCTGGGGGGCGTTGAGAGTCTGGTGGCGGTGCCCGCAACCATGACCCATAGAGCCATGGACCCAGAGGCGCGCCGCGAGGCGGGCGTTAAAGATACCCTGATCCGTTTGTCAGTGGGCATTGAAGATGGCGAGGATCTGGTGGCAGATATTCTTGCGGGTTTAGAAGCGGCTATCGCGGTAAGTAGTTAAAGGGTTTGAGGAGCAGATAATGACACGATGTCATTTGCATAAGTTTGGTGGTTCTAGTTTAGCGGATGCAGATTGTTACCGCCGCGTCGCCCACATTTTACTGACCCATGGCCATAGCGATGATCTCATCGTGGTGTCGGCCGCGGGTAAGAGTACCAATTTCCTATATCGTTTGCTGGAGCTGTGCGACACAGATCAGCTGTGGCAGGAAGAGTTACAGGTGCTGGTGAGTTACCAGCAGAATCTGATCGAGCAGCTGCTCTCCAACGAGCAGGCCCGTAGCCTGAGAGAGCGCCTAGCAACCGACAAGTCGCAACTTAGCAGCCTGTTGTCGCTCGATGAGCTTAACGATTATCAACGTAACCAGGTGGTGAGTTTCGGCGAGCGCTGGTCTTCGCGTCTGCTGGCGGCATTACTGCGTGAGTCTGGCGTGGCGGCGCTTGATGTGGATGCCCGCACCCTGTTGGTGGCCGACGAAGGTGCCGTGCCGCAGATCCGAATCGGCGAGTCGCGCCAGAAGGTACAGGCCCTGATTGAGGCCCACCCTCAAGAGCGTCTGGTTATCACCGGCTTTATCTGCGCCAATGAGCAGGGCGATACCCTATTGCTCGGCCGTAACGGCTCAGATTTTAGTGCAACCTTGCTAGCCAGCCTGGCCGATATCGAACGTGTCACCATCTGGACAGATGTCGAGGGGGTGTTTAACGCCGACCCTAACCGGATTAACGATGCCAAGTTGCTCAAGAGCATGTCGCTCACCGAGGCGAACCGCCTGGCGCACCTTGGCTCTCCCGTGCTACACAACCGTACCCTGCAGCCGCTGTTCGATACCGAGGTCAGCCTGGCGGTGCGTTCAAGCTATGCGCCCCATACTGATTTTACCTTGATCGCGCCTAAGAGCTCCTCGGCCAGCGCCCCGGTTGTCACCAGTCTGTCCAGCGTCAGTCTGTTTAGCCTGACCATAGCGGTCGAACTGCCTCAGCTGCTGGCCTGTTTTGCCCAGGCAGGTTTGACGCCGCTGGCCTACTGGTCACTGGCGCATGGCCGCGCCGAGCTGGCCTTTACCCATGAGAATCAGAAGCAGGCCCAGGCCATCTTCGAGGCCAAACGTAGCGAGCTGGGCATAGACGAGTTACAGCTTCGTGACGATCTCGGCCTGGTGGCTCTGGTGAGCGCCGATGCCAGTCTCTATCGCCGCGGCTTCTCGCGCCTGCTGAGCCGTGAGGCGCACCCTCTGTGCAACGACGGCCTGAGCCTAGTGACCCTGGTGCCAAAGGCGCAGGTGAACCTCTTAACCCAGAAAGTGCATAGACGCTGCGCCGGTCCGCGTAAGCGTATCGGTGTGCTGTTGCTGGGCATAGGCAACATAGGCGAAGCCTGGATCGATCTCTTCAAGCGTGCCCGTCCCGTGCTCAATAAGGAGCTGGAGGTCAGCGTCGAGTTGGTGGGACTGCTGAGTTCGAAGAAGGCCCTGCTCAGCGAGACTGATATCGATCTCAACAGCTGGCAACAGGCGTTCGACGAGCGGGGCACGGCTTGGCAGTACTCCCATCTGTTCGAGCAGTTGCAGGCGCTAAATTGCGATGAGTTGATCGCCCTGGACATTAGTGCCAGCGCCGATCTGACTCTGCAGTATCCAGAATTTTTTGCCCGCGGCATCCATATCGTCAGCGCCAACAAGTTGGCAGGCTCTGGGCCTTTGGCCTTCTACCAGGAGCTAAAACAGCAACTGGGCAATCGTCGTCTGTTCTGGCGTTATAACGCCAGCTGCGGTGCAGGCTTACCCGTGCAACACGCGCTGAACGATCTGCATAACAGCGGTGATAGCATAGAGGCCGTCGGCGGTATTTTTTCTGGCACCCTTTGCTGGCTGTTTGAGCATTATGATGCCAAGAAACCCTTCTCCGAGCTGGTGCTGGAAGCCAAGGGACTGGGGATCACCGAGCCGGATCCCCGCGACGATCTTTCCGGTCGGGACATGCAGCGTAAGTTGCTGATTTTGGCCCGCGAGATAGGCTATGACATAGAGCTGGATGATATCGAGCTGGAGTCTCTAGTGCCGAAGCATATGGCCGAGATCCCGCTGGATGATTTCATCAAACGTATGGCGGAGCTCGACGGTGAGATGTTGCAGCAGTATCAGGCCGCGGCCGAGCAGAATAAGGTGCTCAGATATGTGGCTTCATTGGATTCGGACCAAGGGCAACTCAAGGCCAAGGTGGGGATCCAGTGGGTGGATACCAGCCATCCTTACGCCAACCTGACACCGGGCGATAATGTCTTCGTGATCCGCAGCGATTTCTACCAGGACAATCCGCTGATCATCCGTGGCCCGGGCGCCGGGCGCGAGGTGACGGCGGCCGCGGTGCAGTCGGATCTGGCGCAGATCTGCCGGGATCTCCTGCAGGAATAATCTTATGGGTCGATGTGCATGTCGCGCATCGACCCGCTATTCACGCCTTTCTCTCTTCCCTTTTTTCTATTCTTATTGGTGGGTTTCGCCGGGTTAATCGGGTGAGACAGGCGCCTCTGTGCCTGTCGTCCTACTCAGTGTCTATCATATAAACAGATTGTTTCTTAATGAGACAATTTTTGGGCTTGACATCACTCTGAGTTTCTCTAGTATATGGACATATAGACGTCCAAACGTCTAAATGTTTCTTGTTCTAGGTCTGAGGGATTAAGATGGCTTTTCATCACGCACAACACGCCAATTCATTGAACCAAAGCTTGTCTGAGCTTAATGGTGATATCAATGTGTCATTCGAGTTTTTCCCACCGGCGACCCCCGAGATGGAAACCATCTTGTGGAACTCTATCAGACGCCTAGAGCCGCTGAATCCCAAGTTTGTCTCGGTAACCTATGGTGCCAACTCGGGCGTGCGCGATCGTACCCATGGGGTGATCGAGCGCATCCAGAAGGAGACAGATCTCGTGGCTGCCCCCCATCTGACTCTGGTCGATGCCAGCGATGAAGAGCTGGTTGAGCTGGCGAAGCACTACTGGAACTCGGGCATACGCGATATCGTCGCGCTGCGTGGCGATCTGCCTGCGGGTAGTCCTAAGCCGACCCGTTTCGCCAATGACCTGGTACGCCTGCTGAAATCAGTGGCCGATTTCGATATCTCAGTGGCGGCCTATCCTGAGGTACACCCTGACGCGCCTAATGCCCAGGCGGATCTGATTAATCTTAAGAAGAAAATAGACGCCGGCGCCAACCGCGCCATTACCCAGTTCTTCTTCGATGTGGAGTCTTACTTGAGATTCAGAGACCGTTGTGTCGCCGCCGGTATCGATGTGGAGATAGTACCGGGTATCCTGCCTGTGACTAACTTTACTCAGCTCAAACGCTTCGCCGGCATGACCAATGTGTCTATCCCCAGTTGGCTACACAGGCAGTTTGAGGGGTTAGATGATGACCCGTCGACTCGTCAGATGGTAGGTGCCAACGTGGCCATCGATATGGTTAAGGTGTTGTCTCGCGAAGGGGTAAAAGACTTCCATTTCTACACATTGAACCGCGCCGAACTGACCTATGCCATCTGCCACACACTCGGGGTCAGACCTGGTAAATAGCGCACTTTGCTTGCCAAGATAGACGCTTAGCCCCGCCCGATAGGTGGGGCTTTCTACAGCCACTGCTGACCCTTGTCGGTATCGAATTTGACACCCATTAGAGCTAGCCGAGCGGCCGTTGTTGCTTGTGTGTGTCGCGAATCAGGGTATTGGCTCACTATTCAATTAGACCTCAATTCAATTCAATTCAATTGAACATCAACTTAATTGAACATCAACTCATTTGAGCATTCACACAGGCCTTTAGCTCTGGCGACCTGTTGCAATGCTCCTGCTATTGTCCCGTCCGAGACAGAGTGTTAACGTTAATGGCTAACTCTCAGTTTCTATGGTTTTTATGCACGCGAATGCGAGTCACTGCCCCTTGTGTCATCAGCCTAATCAATGTGCCTTGGCGGCTCAGCGGGAGAGCGACACCTGTTGGTGTCACCATCAGGAGTTTCCGCCTAAAGCCCAATTATCTAATTCACAACTATCTAAGGCCATAGCCGCTGATGTTTGTATCTGCCAGGCCTGCGCCGAGGCGCTTAGGCTAGAGGCTAAGTTGGGGGTTAAGCGAATCGACTAATGTTAATTATTTAAGGATGAATATTTATGAAAAATACCGCCACTATACTCATAGGCCTGCTTGTGCTCGGGGGATGTAGTAATTTAAATATGACGACAAATATTTCTCCGGCACCAGAGGAAGCACTTAAGACCTATAAGGTGGAAGAGTACAGTATGGCCGAAATTGGTCGTTATAAGACGGAGTCTCTGGGAAAGGTCTCGTCATCCTTTTGTCGTATTCGTAGCAGTCAGCCGAAGCCGACCGAGTCATTGTTGATTGGTAACCTTAAGTATCAGGCACAGAAACGGGGGGCCAACGGCATAGTGGTCATGGAGTGTGTCGATCATAAGCTCAATAATGATTGTGCCGAGTTTTTGCGTTGTGATGCGCTGGCCTATCGGGTCGATTTCGACGCTCTATAAAGTACAATCTGTCATGAAAAAAGAGGCGAAATCGCCTCTTTTTTTCATTCTATCCTCTAACTAGCGCTCGGCTATAGTTAGATCATTCGAGTCTAAAGGCAAGAGTTTCTCTTCCCCAATCTGACAACATCACGTCTCTTATACGTTCGCCGTCTCCCTCACTACTGCATGCCCACATCTCGGCGCAGGTGCGTCCGGCAATGTTAGAGCCTGTGCCTGACTCTGTATCTGGGCGGCTGTTGTTGAGACGGGCGATCTCATCGTCGAAGTAGCTGTTATAGTCGGGAGCAGTTACGGTAATGGTTTCCATCTCGCCTACAGGTGCATTGCTGCCTGGTTTGGCATTCATATCGGCGTCGATCATGGCATATAACTTAGGCAATGGCAGGGTCTTAGCCAATTCTGAATGCTTTAGTTTCTTGGCAAAGTCTATAGCCGAGACGTTGTTCAGCTCGTATGCCTTAGATAACCATTTGTCTGCTTCGGCAAGATCCTGTTTTATTAGATTACCACTAAGGTAAACCTTACCCAGTATTAGGGCACTTGGTGAAAAGTCGACTCTTAGACTACGTTCCAATAGGGAGATAGCCTTATCGACATCTTGATAGTCGGTCTCTTGCAGATACATGACGGCAGCCTTGTACTGCGCCGTTGTGTTGCCAAACTTGGCCGCGCGTCTAAACCACTTTAGCGCCTTCTTGTTGTTCTTCTTGGTGCCGTAACCTGCGTAGTAGAGCTCTCCAAGTGTCGCCATGGCGTCAGAGTGACCCCGTTTGGTCAAAATGGTATAGGCCTTGAAATACTCCTTACATTCGGCCGAGTCACACTCAGGTAACCCTGAGGCATAACTGCTTGATGTGATAGCCCAAAAACTTAAGCCGATTGAGAGTGCTTTGATCATCCTTTTCATTTTTTATCCTATTTTTTCAGCGGTTTAAATGTTTCAGTTCTACTAACCTTTATTAGTTTAAGGTACAGCATGTTGAATCGTTAACTTATCTGAATGAAAGCGCAACGGCACCCCAATCAGATAGTAAGAAATCCCGTATGCGATCTTTGTCACCTTCACTGCTGCATGCCCACATTTCGGCACAGGTTCTGCCGGCAATGTTGGAACCAGTGCCTTTTTCTGTATCGGGTTGACTATGATTTAATCGCAGAATTTCGTCATCAAAATATTGTGTGTAGTCAGGCGCCGTTACTGTAATGGTTTCCATCTCACCGACAGGCGCGGTGCTGCCTGGTTTATTGCTGGCTTGTTTATCAACTAGGGCATAGAGTGTCGGCAGTGTGATTGTCTGGCCCTTTGTCGACGCCTTGAATTGTTTGACAAATTTATGCGCCTCTTGATTGTTGAGCTCATAGGCCATGGCTAGCCAGTGATCGGCTTCGGCGAGGTCTTGTTTAACCAGTTCGTTGCCAAGGTAGATCTTGCCCAGCACGAAGGCGCTAGGAGAGAAGCCTACTTTGCTACTGCGTTTTAGCAGTGTGATGCCTTTGTCTATATCTTGATTTTCTGTATCTTGAAGATACATGATTCCCGCCTTGTACTGGGCTGTGGTATTACCAAATTTGGCAGCGCGCCTAAACCATTTGAAGGCTTTCTCCAAGTTCTTCTCTGTGCCGTAGCCAGCATAGTAGAGTTCTCCTAGGGTTGCCATGGCATCCGAATGGCCTCGCTTAGTCAAAATGGTATAGGCCTTGAAATACTCCTGGCATTCTGCGGTGTCGCACTCTGGGAGCCCAGCGGCATAACCTTGAGCGCTAACAGCTAATAGGCCCAGTCCAACTGTGAGTGCTTTGAGAGTCTTTTTCATCATCTAATTCCTTGATTTTTTAATAAAACTCAACTCTTCTCGCTTTCGTTAGAGGAGGCTAGAAGTACCACTCGTTGAAATGAAATTACCTAAAATTTAAGGCTAGCGCGATGTTACCCCAGTCCGATAACTGTAGGTCACGAATGCGCTCGCTGTCCCCCTCGCTACTACAGGCCCAGATATCTAAGCAGGTTCGTCCTGCAATGCTTGAACCTGTCCCTTTTGCCGTGTCGGGACGACTCTGATTAAGCAGTGCGATCTCTTCGTCGAAGTAGGCGGCATAGTCTGGGGCCTCAACCAGTATCACCTCCATCTCTTCCATCGTCGTTTTACTGTCCTTTGCGACGGGTTTTTCGGCATCGACGAGCGCAAACAGCTTAGTCAGGGGGAGTGTGGTGGTGTCGGGCGACTCTCGAAGGGCCTTGGCAAATTTCATTGCCTCTAAGTTGTTAAGCTTATAGGCGAGAGTGAGCCATCTGTCTGTTTCGGCGAGATCGGTTGGGATCAACTTGTTCTGTAGGTAGATCTTGCCTAATGCCAGCGCGCTGGGGGAGAAAGTTGACTTGGCGCTGCGTTTTAACAAAGCGATCCCTTTATCGATATCTTGGTGTGCAGTCGATTGCAAGTACATGATCCCAGCTTTATATTGTGCTGTGGTATGGCCAAATTTGGCGGCGCGTCTAAACCATTTAAAGGCCTTATCTAGGTCTTTTTCCGTGCCATAACCTGAGTAATAGAGTTCACCGAGTGTTGCCATGGCACTCGAATGACCACGGTTAGTCAAGATGGTGTAGGCATCAAAATAGGCCTCACATTCTGCCGATTTACAAGGGGCCAATTGAGTTGCATTGCAAAGAGGGGCTATCGCGAGCAAAGCTGCTACTAACAAAAGCTTATTCACGATTCGTTGCATGCCAATATCCTTTAGTAAAATGTTAATAACTATTACTATCAGTAACTAATAACGAGTGCCATAGTACTAAAGTGCTAATGTTCACGGTGGTCTTAGCCGATTTCTGCTTGAATCGGCAATAGATAGTTTTAGGCGATATTGAGACATGTTGTACGAATGCTGGTCATTCGGCCTGTTTAAGCACGTTGTTCAGGCCATGGTGAAGAAGGCTAAGGAAGTGGGTGATGGATAAGTTCGATGCCGTGGTTATCGGCGCAGGAGTCATAGGGCTGGCGGTAGCTGCCAGCTTGAGTCGGCGTTTTGCAAGCGTGCTGCTCATCGATCGCGCCGAGGCCATAGGTACAGGTATCAGTAGCCGAAATAGCGAAGTGATCCACGCGGGGATCTACTATCCGACCGGCAGTCTCAAGGCGCGCCTGTGTGTGGAGGGAAGGCAGCGGCTATATGCCTATTGTGATCGCCGGGGCATTACAGTGAATCCCCTGGGCAAGGTGATAGTGGCGACTCAGACGGAGCAGGAGGCGCAGCTCGATGTCTTGCTCGACCAAGGCCGGGCCAATGGCGTGACAGAACTCTACCCGCTCAGCCGTCGTCAGCTGGCCGAGCTTGAGCCGACACTGGCGGCGACGGGTGGCTTATTCTCACCCTCTACCGGCATAGTCGACAGCCATGGTTTGATGCTGAGTCTGCTGGCCGAGGCGGAGGAACATGGCGCGATATTTTGCCCCCATAGCGAGTTTATCGCCGCCCAAGCCGGTGGTAATGGCTTTAGGGTCGAACTGAAGCAGCAGGGTGAGCGGATGAGCATCGACACAAGTTACTTAATCAACTGCGCCGGATTATATGCCACTCAAACAGCGGCTCGCATCGAGGGGCTGGCAAAATCTTCTATTCCACCTCTGCATTGGTGCAAGGGGCATTACTTTGCCTATCAGGGCAAGAGTCCATTTTCCCATCTCATCTATCCCGTCCCCGAACCTGGGCTGAAAGGCTTAGGCGTACACGCCACCTTAGATCTCGGTGGTCAGCTTAAGTTTGGCCCGGATACCCAATATTTGACGCCCGGCAGTCAGGAGAGTTATCAGGTACCCGATGCGCTGCGCCTGGGCTTCTTCGAGGCGATATCCCGCTATTATCCCGCCGTAGAAATCGACCGTTTGGTGCCGGCCTACGCCGGTATCCGTCCTAAATTGCAGGGACCGGATGATAGTGAGGTGGCTGACTTCTTGATTCAGGGGGAGGCAGAGCATGGGGTTGCAGGCTTGGTTAACCTTATCGGCATCGAATCGCCGGGCCTCACCGCTAGTTTAGCCATTGCCGAACTGGTTTCTCGGCGTCTGCCTGCGATTTAGGCAACAAAAAAGGAGCCGATAGGCTCCTTTTTTAGTAGCTAGCGTCAGGCGTTAGCCGTTGTCTCTGTTGCCCTTGCGGTGAGACTTGCGTTCACCCGCTGGCTTGCGACGGCGTGGCGCACGATTGTCATCGCTAGCATTTGCCATCTCGGTACCCGCTTCACGAATGTTTAGCGGTTTGCCACAAACGCGCACCTTCTTCAGGTGTTGCAGCACATCTTTTGGCATGCCATCGGGCAGATCGATCGAGGTGATCTGATCGAACAGTTGGATCTGGCCAATGTAACGGCTGTCGATGTTGGCTTCGTTGGCTACAGCACCCACGATGTTACCTACACCTACACCATGGTCACGACCCACGTCGAGTACGTAACGGCACATCTTAACGTCTGGATGATCCTTCAGCGTATCTGCCTTGCCCAGATTTGTCGGGGTCGGACGCGATTCGCGACGACCACGAGGGCTACGCTCGCCACGATCGCGCGAGTTACGCTCATCACGGTTATCGCGTTGACGCTCCTGGATTGGAGGTAGCTGTAGAGGACGCTCCTGTTGCACCATGTTTAGCAGGGCGGCGGCTAGCACTTCGGTGTCGACTTCCAGTTGCTGACATAGCTGGGCAACGGCGCCATGCATAAAGTCCAGCGACTCGTTGTTGATGGTGTTCGACACCTGCTCACCCAGACGAGACAGACGACGCTCTGCCACAGTCTCAGGGCTTGGTACGTTCATCGGTGAGATGCGGCTCTTGGTTGCACGCTCGATGGTGCGCAGCATGCGCATCTCTCTGTGGGTAACGAACAGAATCGCCATACCGGTACGACCGGCGCGGCCAGTACGACCGATACGGTGTACGTAGGCTTCGGTGTCGTATGGAATGTCGAAGTTGATCACGTGGCCAATACGCTCAACGTCCAAACCACGGGCGGCAACGTCGGTAGCAATCAGGATATCCAGCTTGCCACGCTTGAGCTGGTCAACGGCGCGCTCACGGGCCTGCTGGTTCATGTCGCCATGCAGTGGTGATGAGGCATAACCGCGGGCTTCCAGCTTCTCGGCCAGCTCGACACAGGAGTTACGGGTACGAACGAAGATGATGATACCTTCGGTGTTTTCCACTTCCAGTACGCGTACCAGGGCCTCGAGTTTGTTGTGCTGAGAAACCTGCACGAAACGCTGCTCGATAGACTCAACTGTGGTGTGGCTGGCGGCGATGCTGATGTGTACCGGTGTCTGCAGGTACTTGTTGGCAACGCGTTTGATCTGCTCTGGCATGGTGGCAGAGAACAGCGCCAGTTGACGTTCCTGTGGCGTGTGCTCCAGGATCCACTCGATATCGTCGATAAAGCCCATCTTGAGCATTTCATCTGCTTCATCGAGCACCAAGGCATTGAGTGTTTCTAGCTTAAGGGTGCCACGACGCATGTGGTCCATGACGCGACCTGGGGTACCCACAACAATCTGCGGGCCACGGCGTAGGGCGTTAAGCTGCTGATGCATGCTTTGACCACCATAGATAGGCAGTACATGCAGGCCTTTCATAAACTTGGAGTAACTACCGAAGGCTTCGGCAACCTGTACCGCCAGTTCGCGAGTCGGTGCGAGCACCAGGATCTGCGGCACGTTGCGGCTAGGATCGATAGCGTTTAGCAGGGGCAGGGCGAAGGCGCCGGTTTTACCCGTACCTGTTTGTGCCTGGCCAAGAATATCTTTACCCTCCATCAGGGGGTCGATACTAGCGGCCTGGATCGGCGTAGGATTTTCATAACCTAGCTCGTCGAGAGCACGCAACAAAGGCTCGGACAGGCCGAGTTCGCGGAAAGTTTTTTCACTGGATGACATGGGTTGTAGCCTTGTGGTGTAACTAAAGTGCAGAGACTGCACCAAAAGATGTAAAAGACAGAAAATCAACCCCGTGTCGACTTCCCGCACCGAAAACGAATCAGTAAGCCGATTATTATAACAGTAAGCCTGATATCTTTCCACCACCTGGCATAATTTTCGCAGTAAACCCAGATGTCGTTAATTTAACCACTTAGTTAACAGTGGGTTACATTTTTCAAAAATACAAAAATCCCTGTGGTTTGTATTAGTTATTCAAGAGATAAGTGTCAATTATTAATAGTTTATAGGCGGTTTCCGTAACAGCGGCCAGAAAATTAACATCTATCTTGCTCGCCTCGTCACTGGGCTGGTGATAATCCTTGTGGGGCGGGACGCCGAAGTAGAGCCAGGGGATACCTGCCTGATGAAAAGGATAATGATCTGAAGCTCTTAACCAATCGACCCTCTGTAGTGTCTTGCCCGCTTCCGGGGGATGATTGGCGCGAATACAAAGATCTACCGTCTGCTCCAGTTGGGCCTTTATCTGCTGGAACTGACTGAAACCACGGCGGCCCTCGAGGTAGATGCGGGCGTTGCGCGCCGGTCGGCCTATCATGTCCAGGTTAATCATTAACTCAATCTGACTGGCCTTGAGTGGGGCACCGGGCGTCAGCAAGCCATCTACGAAGGCCTTGGAGCCATACAGACCTGGCTCTTCGGCATCGGTAGCGATAAACATCAGGTTGGTATCTCTTGCTCGGCTCACGCTATGGGCGGCGATCTCCAAGAGGGCAGCGACGCCCGAGGCGTTATCGTCTGCGCCGTGATAGAGCTTGTGGCCCTGCTTGCCCAGGTGATCATAGTGGGCCGCTACGACTCGCCAGCGATCGCTGGGACGGCTTGCGGGCAGTATGCCGATGACATTGGTGCCCAGGCGGGTGCCGAATTGATAGTCATATTCAAAATCGTGATTGAAATGCCCCTGCCAGGGAGTGAGACCCGCCTGTCGCATCTGGCTCACTATGTAGTCTCGGGCCTGGGCGGCGCCGTCTGTGCCTGTCTTGCGGCCGGTGAATTGGTCGCTGCTGAGGGTTTCGACATGGGAAAACAGTCGCACTTGGTCAGTCCACACGAGTCTATAGTCATCATCGCAGCGCTGGCTCTCCGGAGTCTCGGCGCAGCCCTGTAGAATCAGACAGAGCAGGCCCAGGGTGAGTAGGGCAACAAATGGTACGGGTCGCGGGCGCCTGATTTCGACGAGGGGGAAGGGCGTTTTCAACGAAGACTATCCTTAGGTTCGAAAACTCCTAAGCTACCTGGGTTTGTGTGTGAAATAAACAAAAAAGCCAGCCCGTCGGGGCTGGCTTTTGCGAGACTTGGTTATTGCTAGCTCTTTAACAGCGGCTTGAGGAAGCGCGCCGTGTGGGAACTTGGATGCTCGGCAACCTGCTCAGGCGTGCCGCTGACCAAGATGGTGCCGCCGCCCGAGCCACCCTCCGGACCTAGGTCGACAATCCAGTCCGCCGTCTTGATCACATCCAGGTTGTGCTCGATAACCACTATGGTGTTACCGTGTGCCTTGAGTCTATGCAGTACGTCCAGCAGCAGCTGAATATCGGCAAAATGCAGGCCCGTGGTCGGCTCATCCAGGATATAGAGGGTCTTGCCGGTATCGCGCTTACTCAGCTCCTTGGCCAGCTTGACCCTTTGGGCCTCACCGCCCGAGAGGGTGGTTGCGCTCTGACCCAGGCCGATATAGGAGAGACCTACCTCCATCAGGGTCTGTAGCTTGCGGGCGATGGCCGGTACGGCATCGAAGAACTCGCGCGCCTCCTCGACCGTCATCTCTAGCACCTCGTGGATGTTCTTGCCCTTGTAGCGTACCTCTAAGGTCTCGCGGTTGTAGCGCTTGCTCTTACAGCTATCGCAAGGCACGTACACATCCGGCAGGAAGTGCATCTCCACCTTGATCAGGCCATCACCCTGACAGGCCTCACAGCGCCCGCCCTTGACGTTAAAGGAGAAACGTCCGGGCTTGTAGCCACGGGTCCGCGCCTCTTGCGTGGCGGCAAACAGCTCACGGATTGGGGTAAAGATCCCCGTGTAGGTGGCCGGATTAGAGCGCGGCGTGCGGCCGATGGGGCTCTGGTCGATATCCACCACCTTGTCGCAGTGGTCCATGCCGGTGACTTTCTGGAAAGGAGCTGGCTCATCTACCGTGGCGCCGTTGAGCTGACGATGGGCGATCTTATAGAAGGTGTCGTTGATCAGGGTCGACTTGCCCGAGCCAGATACCCCGGTGACACAGGTGAACAGCCCCACGGGAATGGTGAGATCGACGTTCTTCAGGTTGTTGCCTGAGGCGCCGAACAGCTCGATCACCTTGCTGGCATCGTACTCTGCGCGTTTCTCGCTGATCTGGATCTGCTTCTTGCCCGAGATATATTGGCCGGTTACCGACTGCTCGCAGGCGACGATATCTTTTAGTGGGCCGTCGCAGATCACCTGTCCGCCATGCACCCCGGCGCCAGGGCCGATATCGATAATATGATCCGCCATGCGAATGGCGTCTTCGTCATGCTCGACCACGATGACAGTGTTGCCGAGATCCCTCAGGTGGATCAAGGTGTTAAGTAGACGCTCGTTGTCGCGTTGGTGCAAGCCGATGGAGGGCTCGTCTAGCACATACATGACCCCGACCAGACCGGCACCGATTTGACTGGCCAGACGAATCCGCTGGGCTTCACCGCCTGAGAGGGTATCGGCCGAGCGAGACAGGCTCAGGTAGTTGAGGCCGACGTTAACCAAGAAGCCGAGGCGATCGCGTACCTCTTTGAGGATCTTCTCGGCGATCTGTGCCCGCTGGCCGCTCAGGCTCAGCTGCTCGAAGTACTCCATTGCCTCGCCGATAGACCACTCGGTGAGTCTCGGCAGGTTGAGGTCTTCGATAAACACATGGCGAGCCTCTTCACGCAGGCGCGAGCCGCCACAGCTGCTACAGGCCTGAGTATTGATGTATTTGGCCAGCTCTTCACGCACCGCGTTAGATTCGGTCTCGCGGTAGCGTCTGTCCATGTTATTCAAGATCCCTTCGAAGGGATGATTGCGCACCACCACGTCGCCGCGATCGTTGATGTATTTGAAGGCGATACTTTCCTTGCCGGAGCCGTGCAGGACTATGTTACGGACTTTGGCACTCAACTTCTCAAATGGCGCCTCAACATCGAACTTATAGTGCTCGGCCAGCGAGGTCAGCATCTGGAAATAGTAGAAGTTGCGTCTGTCCCAACCGCGGATGGCGCCACCGGCCAGGGAGAGTTCTGTGTTGGTGATCACCCGGTCGGCATCGAAAAACTGCTGCACACCCAGGCCATCACAGGTGGGGCAGGCACCGGCGGGGTTGTTGAAGGAGAAGATGCGCGGCTCCAGCTCCGCCATAGAGTAACCACAATGGGTACAGGCAAAGTTGGCCGAGAACAGCAGCTCTTCACCGTCGCCGTCCATGGAGGCGACGGTGGCGATACCGCCGGAGAGTTCCAGCGCTGTCTCGAACGATTCTGCCAGACGCTGCTGCAGATCGTCACGTACCTTGAAGCGATCCACCACCACCTCGATAGTATGCTTGACATGCAGCTCAAGGGCTGGCGGATCGGACAGGTCGCACACCTCGCCATCGATACGGGCGCGGATAAAGCCCTGAGCCGCCAGGCTGTCCAGCAGCTTGACGTGCTCGCCCTTACGGTCGTTGATCACCGGGGCCAGCAGCATCTGGCGACTGCCTTCGGGCAGGGTGAGTACCTTGTCGACCATCTGGCTGACGGTCTGGGCCGCCAAGGGCTGGTTGTGAGTCGGACACCTAGGCTCGCCCACACGAGCAAACAGCAGGCGCAGGTAGTCGTAGATCTCTGTGATGGTACCCACGGTGGAGCGCGGGTTATGGGAGGTGGATTTCTGTTCGATGGAGATTGCCGGACTCAAGCCCTCGATATGATCCACATCAGGCTTCTCCATCAGGCTGAGGAACTGGCGCGCATAAGCCGACAGAGATTCGACATAACGACGCTGTCCCTCGGCGTAGAGGGTATCGAAGGCGAGTGAGGATTTTCCCGAACCCGACAGGCCAGTGATCACGATTAGCTTATCTCTGGGGATCGTCAGGTTGATGTTTTTGAGATTGTGGGTACGGGCGCCACGAACTTCAATCTTGTCCATCTGTCTCTCTGGTTGTGCCGAAAAAGAGACTGATTATCGCATAAAAATTGAGTCAGGTCATAGAAAAGCCCAGTGTGTGATCTGGTCATGGGCAGAAGGCAATTGTGCATTTTGCTCGCATCTTCCGCTTTTCTTTTTGAGCTATTTCATCGCTTCGTGATAAACTGCGCGACTTATTTATGAATACAGATCAGGGCGAACAATGGCCAATAATGGACTGTCTAAGACTGAGAAAAGAGTCGCGTTTTCACTAGCCAGTGTATTTGGGCTACGCATGATGGGCTTGTTTATGATCATGCCTGTCTTTGCGTTGTACGGACAACATCTTGAGGGGTTCTCCCCCCTGTGGGTGGGGATTGCCATCGGGGCCTACGGCCTGACCCAGGCGATTTTGCAGATCCCCATGGGGATCTTATCGGACAAGTATGGCCGTAAACCTATCATTCTCATCGGTCTGGCCCTGTTTGCTTTGGGTAGCCTGTTGGCCGCCTCGGCCGACTCCATCTATGGCGTCGTCGCCGGACGAGCCTTGCAGGGGATGGGGGCGATTGCCGCGGCCGTGTTGGCGCTGGCCGCCGACCTGACCCGGGACGAGCAACGTACCAAGGTGATGGCTATCATAGGCATGTGCATTGGTTTCTCCTTCGCACTCTCTCTGCTGGTGGGTCCTATCGTGGCCGAGCATCTTGGTCTCTCCGGTCTGTTTGCCATGACTGCGGGCCTGGCGCTGCTTGGGATGGTGATAGTGCAGCTGTTGGTGCCTAACCCTATTGGTCAGGCACCCAAGGGCGATACCGTCGCGGCGCCGGCTAAGCTCAAGGCGATGCTCACCGATCCGCAGCTGTTTAGACTGGATGCGGGTATCTTCATTTTGCACCTGGTGTTGACCGCAGTGTTTGTAGCGCTGCCGCTGGATCTGGTGGATGCGGGCCTAGCGAAAGAGAAACACTGGATGCTCTATTTCCCCGCCTTCGTGGGGGCCTTCTTCCTCATGGTGCCGCTTATCATCATAGGGGTGAAGAAGAAAAATACTAAGGCGACCTTTCAGATTGCACTGCTGATCATGATTGCCGCACTGGCCGCCATGGCGTTGTTTGCCAATAGCCTGGTGGTGCTGAGCGTCGCCGTGGTGCTCTTCTTTACCGGTTTCAACTATCTCGAGGCTTCGCTACCGAGCCTGATCGCCAAGTTCTGCCCAGTGGGCGACAAGGGCTCGGCCATGGGGGTCTATTCGACCAGTCAGTTCCTCGGCGCCTTCTGTGGCGGCCTGTTAGGCGGTGGTGCCTATCAGCTGCTGGGGGCGGCGGGTGTCTTTACGGTGGCGCTCGGTCTGATGTGCCTCTGGTTATTGCTGACATTCGGTATGCAAAACCCGGTTTTATTAAAGAGTTATACCCTGGAAGCCGAAGTCGAAGGCAAGGAACAGGCCCGTGCCATGGCAACCGAGCTGTCGCAACTACCCGGCGTGGCCGAAGCCATAGTCGTACTTGAGGAGAAGGTCGCTTATTTGAAAGTTGATGAGCATTTCGATTTGAGACAGGCGCGAGCTGTGTTAGGCTCTTCCAATTAACAGATCCACGGTCGAATATGGCCGAGCATCTGTACCCAATTTAGATTTATAAGATTATCGCAGGAGATTTCAATGGCCAGTCGTGGTGTCAATAAGGTAATTTTGGTCGGTAACCTGGGGAAAGATCCCGAGGTTCGTTACATGCCAAACGGCAACGCCGTAGCCAACTTTACAGTGGCGACCAGTGAGTCTTGGAAAGACCAACAAGGTCAGATGCAAGAACGTACAGAATGGCACAACATTGTAATGTACCGTCGTCTTGCGGAGATCGCCGGTGAGTACCTGAAGAAGGGCTCGAAAGTGTATCTGGAAGGTAAGCTGCAGACCAGCAAGTGGCAGGATCAGCAGACCGGACAAGATCGCTACAAGACAGAGATCAACGTTAACGAGATGCAGATGTTGGATAGCCGTGGCCAAGGTGGTCAGGGTGGTCAGCAAGGTTATGGTGCGCCGCAACAGCAAAACCAGAACCAGTACGCACCCCAGCAATCTGCGCCGGCACAGCGTCAGCAACAGCCTCAGCAATCGGCTCCTCAAGGTGGTTATGGTGCCCAGCAACAGGCCGCACCACAGCAGCAAGGTTATGGCGCTCAGCCGCAACAGGCACCAGCCTATGCGCCTAAGCCACAGGCCGCACCGCAACAGCAGGCTCCGCAGCAGCGTCCAGCGCCTCAGCCACAACAGAACTTCACGCCGGATCTGGATGACGGCTGGGACGACGATATCCCGTTCTAAGCGGATCGCGAATGCTACAAACGCGAATTTTAGTGTTAAAACCCTGCCTAGGCAGGGTTTTTCGTTTTTATCGTCTCACCACACCATGAGCTTCTAGGTGTGAGGCAGGTCTTGCCTCCTTGGGGGAGTGTTCATTTGTTGTCATGCGGTGTAAAATGCGCGCCCAGCCCGAGAGAGGGCGACTGCTAAACTTGGGTTACCCTTATTTATGTCATCTGCCACTATGCCAACTGCTATTAATCGTACCTTCTCCATTGCGCCCATGCTCGATTGGACCGACAGGCACTACCGCTATTTCGCGCGCCTGATGTCCTCTGAGCTACTGCTCTATACCGAGATGGTCACCACCGGGGCGATCATTCATGGCAAGGGCGATTACCTGGCCTATAACCAGGAGGAGCATCCGCTGGCGCTGCAGCTGGGAGGCTCTAATCCTGAAGACCTGGCCAAGTGCGCCAGGCTGGCGGCCGAGCGCGGCTATGATGAGGTTAACCTGAATGTCGGCTGCCCGTCGGATCGCGTGCAGAATGGTCGTTTCGGTGCCTGTCTGATGGCGGAGCCAGATTTAGTGGCCCAGTGTGTGGCGACCATGAATGAGGTGGTCGATATCCCGGTAACGGTGAAGACCCGCATCGGCATCGACGAGCAGGACAGCTATGAGTTTCTCACCGAGTTCGTCGACAAGGTGAGCGCGGCAGGCTGCGACACCTTTATTATTCATGCGCGCAAGGCCTGGTTGCAGGGGCTGAGCCCCAAGGAAAACCGTGAGATCCCTGAGCTTGACTATGACAGGGTATATCGCCTCAAGCGGGATTATCCTCAGCTGAGCATCTCCATCAATGGCGGGGTCAAGACCCTGGAGGAGTGCGGCGAGCACCTAAAACAGCTAGACGGTGTCATGGTAGGGCGTGAAGCCTATCAGAACCCTTACATATTGGCTCAGGTGGATCAGCAGCTTTGCGGTCAGGATAAGCCTGTGCTGAGCAGAGATGCCGTTTTGGAGAATATGATTCCCTATATAGAGAAACATCTCCTGTCCGGCGGTCGCCTGAATCATATCACTCGTCACATCACAGGTTTGTATCAGGGCGAGGCGGGATCTCGAGCCTGGCGTCGTTATTTGAGTGAGAATGCCCATAAGGCTGGCGCCGGTATCGAGGTGGTACATCAGGCTAGGGCTAGCATGGATCTTAAATAATTGCTGATTAAATAGAAGCTTATCTCATCATTTTCTAAAAGAGCCGCTGATAACTTAGCGGCTTTTTTTGTCTAAGTTTTAGACTTGTCACTAAAGTTAGTGAAAATTACCAGCCGGTGGTGAAACTCACTATCTTCTCATCTCACCGCCTTTGCCTTCGCCTAAGTCTTTCACCAAAGTAAATTGATAAACCATTAATTATCAAGCGCTTGTGTGGCTTTAAGAAAGTTGGCACACCCCTTGTATTATCCAAGATGTCATAAACGAAATGGAAAGGAAGACATCATGAACAAGCTAACTAAAGTATCGCTAATCGCCTCTCTACTGGTAGGTGCTAGCTTCTCTGCCTCGGCAGATGACTTTATCCCTACAGATATCACCGCCAAGCTGGAGCGTCATTTGGCGACTCAGATGCAGGAGATGATGGTGACCGCTCAGCAAGAGCTGACGCTTTCACTGCAGACGCAGCTGTCGGATCATTATTCGATACCAACCTTAAGCTGGCTGAAACGGCGACTAAGACAGAAGAGGCGCCAATGAAGAGCGCAATGGTTAAGGAATAAACTGGTTAAGTAATCACTTTGGTTAAGGAATACCACTGATTAGGGAATCATTATGACTTATCTGTTTGAGTTGGCAGCACTGTTACTGCTCCCTGTTTTGAGCTTCGCGCTCTGCGCAACCTTAGTCTGTACCCTGAAATGGCATAAGGTGTTATAGCCGGGGCTCACGATTTTGTTGATAGTGAAGGACAAGTATTATGAATATCGATGATCTGGTTAGAAGGTTAAAGAATCCCCGCAGCATGGTATGTGGTGTGGCGGCGATGACGGCAGACAAATTTGCCTGGTCTTGCCTGTGGACACGTGTGGTGTGGGCCGTGGCAGCCTTTATGAATCCGGCCTTCGTCTTGTTAGTTTATTTTGTCTTGGCGCTGGTGTTGCCGAAATGGAAACCAGGCTACTAGCCTTTAGGGATGATGAGCGTGAAGGGACGTACGAATTTTCCAAAAGTACAAAAAGCGCTGGATATCCTGCTGGCCTTGGGGGTTTTCCTCTTTGTTGCAGCGGTGCTTTTGACGCTAGGACATTATTTTGAAGCGCGTTGGTTTTATATCAGCCTAGAGTCTCCCCAGTGGATCGACATTGGCCTGTGGAGTACGGCGCTGGTCAGTGCCCTGTTATTGATTATGTTACTCTGGCTCACCCTGGCCTTTAGTTTTATCGCCCTGGTCTCCTCTTTCTGTGTGCTGAGTGCCATCGCCATGTTATTTGCCGGCTTCTCGTTGTTTTGGCCGATTATTCTCTTATTGCTCGCCGCCTGGGGCGTAGGCCAAGCCAGCCAGGTCGACTAGCCTGGCCCGTTTTTCTATTTGCGCAGGAAGGCATTAAATTGCGCCTTGGCCTCGTCACTCTGCAGGCGAACGGCAAACTCTTCCAACTCTTTTAGCATCTGCTCTCTTATTGGCGCCCTATCGCCACGCAGCAGCCGGCGGCTGGCCCTGAGTGCCTGCGGTGGCTTCTGCGCCAGCTTAAGGCTTTGTGCCAGGGCGTGGTTGACTAACTCATCGCCTGGCACGAGTTGATTAATCAGTCCCATCTCTAGGGCGCTTTGGGCATCGAAGGCCTCACCGAGGAGCAGGAGTTCGCTGGCCTTGGCCTGCCCGACTAGACGGGGCAGCAGTAGGCTGGCACCGGCCTCAGGCACCAGCGCCAGATTGACGAAGGGCAGCTGAAACTTAGCCGTATTGTCGGCGTAGATGAGGTCGCAATGCAGCAGCAGGGTAGTGCCTATGCCGACGGCCGGGCCGCTGACCGCGGCGACCAAAGGTTTAGTCAGATCCAGCAGGGTGAACAGAAACTTGAATGCCGGATGATCTGGTCCTAAGTCACTATTTTTTAAAAAGTCAGCAACATCGTTGCCCGAGGTGAAACAATCGCCTTCACCTTTGAGGAGAAAGGCGTTAATTCCGTTGTCTGACTCCCCTTGGATAAGGTATTCTGTGAGCCGAGTATACATCTCAAGGTTAAGCGCATTACGTTTTTCGGGGCGATTGATCGTGATGATGCGTACGCCCTGCTCATCCTGAAATTGAATGTTACTCATGGGTCAATAATCCTTATATGGCAAATGGGGTTAAAAGGAGTTTAAGGCATTGAAACAGATTTTCAAACATGCGTTTAATTTTGTCCTGCTATCATGCACTTCATTTTCCGTATTGGCAAACGTCATGTTTGTCGATGGCTATGTCAGGGCCATGCCACCGAGCGTGCCCAATAGCGCCGCCTATTTCACCCTGATGAACCACGGGCCTGAGGTCGATCTTGTCGGCGTCGAGACCGAGGTGGCCGCCGAGGCGCAGCTGCACACCCTGGTGGAAGAAGAAGGCGTGGTGAAGATGCGCCAATTACCCAAGTTTACCCTGGCTAGTCACGGCAACCTTGAGCTCATGCCTTCGGGCAAGCATGTGATGTTATTGGGATTAAAAAAGCCGCTGACGGAAGGACAGGAAGTGGTGTTGAGGCTAAAGTTTAGCGATGGCAGCGAGAAGCAGGTAACGCTGCCGGTCAGCAAGCAAGCGATGGCGACACAAGATGATGGCCAGCACCATCATCACCATTAATGGAGTAAGAGTATGCAGGTAACATGGAAACGGGTCAGCCTGGTGGCGGCCGTCTTATTTTTGATTGGCTATATCATCAGCGTATGGTGGAGCATAGAGCCAGATAGTATCGAGCCCTACCAGCTCAATAACGAGACGGGTCATAAGATAGTGGGCTACGCGACCACCACCTCTCTGATTTTGACGATGGAAACCCTCCTCGATAAGAACGGTGGCTGGTTGTCCAACGATGTGATGCCGCCTTCGCTGTTTATGGATAACATGCCGGCCTTCGAGTTTGGCGCCATCGAGCAGGCGAGGGACCTGGCACTGATCATGCGCAAGGAATTTAGCCGCTCTCAGTCACAGTCGACTGCCGATAAAGATCTGCTGGCGGCCCACTCTAAGCTGAATATCGAACACACCAGCTGGTTGGTACCGAGCGCAGAGGGCGAGTATCGTGACGCCATCAAGCTGCTCAAGCTCTATCGTGCCCGTATTGCCGATACCAACAACCCAGACGCCCAGTTTTATGCCCGAGCCGACAACCTCAACGAATGGCTCAAAGAGGTGCAGAAACGTCTGGGTAGTATGTCTCAGCGTCTGTCTGCCAGCGTGGGGCAGGAGCGTATCAATACCGATCTGGCCGGTGACACAGAGGCCAGCCAGTCCACACCTAACTTAGCCAGCCAGGAGATCAAGACCAGCTGGTGGCAGATAGACGATGTCTTCTATGAAACCCGCGGCGCCACCTGGGCACTGCTGAACTTCATGAAGGCGATCGAGGTGGATTTTGCCGATGTACTGAAGAAGAAAAATGCTGAGGTCAGCTTGCAGCAGATCATTCGTGAGCTGGAAGAGACGCAGCAGCCTGTGTGGAGCCCGATCGTGTTGAACGGATCTGGGTTTGGCATAGTGGCCAACCACTCTTTGGTGATGGCCAATTATATTTCCCGCGCAAATGCCGCGGTGATCGATTTAACTAACTTATTGACTCAAGGCTAATTAGATGAAAAAAACACTACTTGCATGTGCTCTGCTCGGGTCTTTGGCAGCGACGTCTGCACAGGCGGCTACTGTAGTTGGCTTTAAAGTGGGCGGCGATTACTGGAACGCCGACACGGAGGGCACCTTCGCGCAGAAGGGCCAGGCGCAACAGGAGTTTGATTACAGCTCTTCATCTCAGGGTAGTATCTGGGTCGCCATCGAGCATCCTATTCCTTTAGTGCCTAACCTAAAGATCCGTGAAAACCGTCTGGATGCCGACGGCAAGGCGACTCTGGCCGGCGATTGGGCATTCGGCGATCGCGTATTTAGCGGCGACGTGACCACGGCGAGCAACCTGAGCAATACCGATTTCGTGCTCTACTATGAGCTGCTGGATAACGACATAGTGGCATTGGATCTTGGTGCCGCCTACAAGAAGATGCATGGTTCTTTCCGCGTACATCAGATCTCGCCATCTGGCGTTGTCGGTGCCTATTCACAAAAAGATCTTAGCGATGGTGTGGTCATGGCTTACGCCAATGCCGAGGTGGGTATTCCAGGTCTGGGTCTGTATGGCTTTGCCGATGTGATGCAGGGCATAGATGAGAGCAGCGTTTACGATTATCAATTGGGTCTGGGCTGGCAGTTTGATGGCGTGGCGCTCGATACCAAGCTGCGTGTCGGCTACCGTGACTTTAACTTCGACGTGAACAACTTTGATGGTGTGACGGCCAACATGCAGTTTAAAGGCTATTTCGCCGGGGTTGAGCTCGTCTTTTAAGGGTGAGTCTTTATACTCGTTTATTATAGTCATATAAAAACGCCATAAAAAAACCGCCATTAAGGCGGTTTTTTTATGGCTGTAGGTTTCCCTAGGCTGTCTTACTGACTGACTTCGGGTGCCTTCAGGCCATTGTTGATGGCGATGACATCGTCTTCGCTCAGGGTGCCAGTGGCTTGTTTCAACGCCAGGATAGAGTTGATGTAGCCATAACGGGCATTTGAGAGCTGACGCTTAGAGTCATACAGGTCACGGGTACGGTTCAGCACGTCAACGATAGTACGGGTACCTACCTCGAAACCGGCCTGAGTTGCCTTAAGTGCGCTCTCAGAAGAGACCACAGATTGCTCATAGGCGCGGATAGAGCTGATAGAGGCGCCAACGTTGTTGAAGTTGTTGCGCACATCTTTAACCACCTTGCGGTAGGTTTGCTCCATCTTTTCGCTGGCTTCTACATACTGGTATTGCGCCTGGTTGACTTTAGAACTGACCTTAAAGCCTTCGAAGATAGGCACGCTCAGTTTCAGGCCCACGTTGGCGTTGTCGTAATCGTTCAAATCACCCGTCTGATTCTTCTGATCCAGGTTAGTGGTGTAACCTGCGTTCAGGCTCAGAGATGGCATGTGACCCGCTTTATAGAGCGAGATGGTCTGCTGGGCGATGTCTTTACCGATACGCGTCGTTAGCAGATCCACACTGCTGTTTTCGGCCATCTTCAACCAATCCGTTGGCTTGGCTGGGCTTGGCGGTACAGCGGTGAAACGTGTGGTATCCAGCACATCGATAGACTTGTGGTCTATGCCGGTGATCTCTCTTAGGGCTTCGTAGCTGTTAATGAGCTGATTTTCTGCCAAAATTTCCGATGCACGGGCCAAGTCGTATTGGGCTTGGGCTTCGTGTACGTCGGTGATGGCGGTCAGGCCCACGGCAAAACGCTGCTTAGTCTGCTCGAGCTGACGCTCGATGGCGCGTTTTTCCGCACCCTTGAATTCGTAGTTATCTTTCGCGGCTAAGACGTCAAAGTAGGCGCCTGTTACGCGAATGATGAGTGACTGAAGTGTCGAGGCATAGGCTGCATCGGCCTGTGAAGCCGCCAGCTCAGCAAGGTCGAGTCCAACCCAGGCGCTGTGATCATAGATCACCTGATTGAGTGACACTCCCGCATCGAGTCCGCTGTTGTACACGCTATCATCAACATTCGTCCAGCGCTTTCCATAGCCGACGCTAGCGCTGATGGTAGGTAGCAAGGGAGCGCGGTTCTCTTCGATCTGTTCGTAGAGACGGTCGCGCTGCGCTTGAGCCTGGAGCGCAATAGGATCATTAGTAAGGGCCTGCTGATATATCTGCAGTAGATCGTCGGCTTGCACGGCAGAAGTCGTTGCCGCAAGAGTCAACGCTGCACATAAGGTGCGGATCTTAAATTTCATTAGCTGTCCTTTTTTAGACATAAACACTCCTTGAGGGAGCCATTTACTTAATAAAGTTAAGTGATGCTTCTGCGCAAATCATTTGCGCGAAGCGGTTTGCGCTTCCCGACGCTTCCCGATACATCTAAACTTATTAAGGTTAAGATATTAAGAAATTAACCATTTTTAAGTCAACTAGGAAGTGTAACAGTTTTTAACGGTAAGTCTGCATTTTTTAGTGGTCGACATGGTATATTGAGAGCCCTTGGAGATAAGCAATTACTAACTGAGTCGCGGGACGAGTCATGAGTCAGAAATTCACCAATGAAGATGTACAGATGCTGGGAAAACGAACCCTTTTTCAGGGGTTCTTTCGTATGGAGGAGTACAGATTCAAACATAGGCTGTTTGCCGGTGGCTGGAGCCCGGAAGTGGTGCGCGAAGTCTTCGAGCGTGGCCATGCCGTGGTGGTGCTGCCCTATGATCCTGTGAGTGACAAGGTGGTGCTGATTGAGCAGATACGGATTCCCGTGGTTAACGCCGCGCCCACGCCTTGGCTGCTCGAGTTAGTGGCAGGCATGATAGAAGAGGGGGAGTCGGCCGAGCAGGTGGCTCACCGTGAGCTGCTCGAGGAGTCAGGCTTGGTGGCCAGTGAGATGCACTACGTCAGCCAATATTTTTCCAGCCCCGGCGGCACCAGCGAGCGATTCGATTTCTACTGGGCACGGGTCGATGCTAGTCAGGCCGATGGTCTGCATGGCCTGGACGATGAGCACGAAGACATTAAGGTGCATGTGATGCCGCGTGAGGCGGCCTATCAGCTGCTGTGTGACGGCACCATCAACAACGCTTCCACTGTGATCGGTCTGCAGTGGCTACAGCTTCACCATCAAGATCTAAGGGCGGCCAAGTGAGCCTGTCGTTAAATAAGAGAAAGCCAGACTACCAGGCAAACGTGAGTCGTTTTCTCGCCTTGTGCAGTCGCAACTATTTCAATATATTACGCTGGCTACCCGCGGGGTATGAGCAAGGACAGTCATGGCAGGTCGAAGGAGACTTTGGCTGCCTCGAGGTTAAGCTGCTGGAAAATACCCAATATACCCAATTAATTGAGATCTCCCGCCCGCTAAAAATCGCGCAATACGTTGATACTCCTAAAGTTGTAGTGCGTGTTTACCATGACGCTAAATTAGCAGAAGTGTTAACTAGTCGACAGATTTATCGATTAAGACCAGTATATGATTATCCAAATATACGTATGTACCATAGAGACGAAAAGTATCAGGTAAATGCTTTTCTTGAAGAGTTACTCAAGATTGACAACCATGCCCGCATCATTTGTCAGTCCGAATCTTAGGGTTTTAATGTGCTAAAAGAGGCTATCTCTTATTCCATCGATCATGATGAGAGCGTAAAGCTGGTCCAGGTGACGGACCCTCATCTTTTTGCCGATCCCGAGGCGCAGCTGCTGGGTGTGAATACCGCACATAGCTTAGATGCAGTGTTGAACACCATTAAGGCCGTTGAGTATCCGGCACACCTCTTGTTGGCAACTGGCGACATTAGCCAAGATTATTCCAATCAGTCTTACCATAACTTCGTTGCGGCGATTGAAAAGTTAAACCTTCCTTGTCATTACCTGCCGGGCAATCACGACGATCCACGCATCATGCATCTGCACATGCAGGGCCCCAGGGTCTATGGCGATAGGCGCATCCTGGTGGGAAAGTGGCAGATCATCATGCTGGACTCTACCGTTAGGGGAAAACCTGGCGGGCATATGGCCGACAGTGAGATGGAGTTGATTGAGGCGGCGGTGGCCGCTCATCCTGAGCTACATACCCTGTTGGTGATGCACCACAATCCGATTCTGGTGGATTGCAAATGGTTGGATCAACACTGCATGGACAATGGTGAAGCGTTTCTCGATAGAGTCACGGCCTTGCCTCAGGTCAAGGGCCTGTTATGGGGCCATGTGCATCAGAGCCTGGATCAGTTCTATCAGGGCAAGAGTGGCCCGGTTAAGCTGATGGCTACGCCTTCGACCTGCATCCAGTTTAAGCCCAAGTCTCCCTATTTCGCCCTCGATGCCCAGCAACCCGGTTATCGCCTGCTTGAATTAAGACCAGATGGCAGCATTCAGGCCAACGTCTATCGAGTGCCCGGCAACAAGTTTTCACCGGATCACGACTCCAGCGGTTATTAGGCGGCCATTTCGGTTGCCCTGTTAGGCAGGCAGCTTGCTAAGCATCGATGGGGTTAATATTTGGTTAATTGCCGCGTGGATGATAGCATCTGGATGCCCGACGCGAGCTGGAGAGACTAAGCTACTCAAACTAAGCGACTGAAACTAAGCTACTCAAACTAAGCGACTGGCACTAAGCGGCAAAGACATGGTGGCAGAGAATAGGTTCAGTGCCGTTCTGGCCGGTAAGCCGTCGTGTAAGGGATACATCGCCTTTTTATCATTCACTGCCGAGGACATATGCTGCTCTATATTCATGGATTCAATAGTTCACCGCACTCAGACAAAGGTGTGGTCACTGCCAAATATATTGCCAAGCATTTTCCCGCCATCAATTTAGTTCAACCTCAACTCCCCGCCACGCCCAAGGCGGCCATGGCACTGCTGACTGAACTCGTCGATCAGGCGCTGGCACGTGGGGAACGCCTCGGCTTTATCGGCTCTTCCCTTGGCGGCTATTTTGCGAGTTATCTGGCGGAGCACTATGGCGGACGAGCCGTGCTGGTTAATCCTGCGGTGAAACCCTTCGAGCTGTTTGATGAGTTCCTCGGTCCCCAGTACAATCCCTACACAGAAGAGGATTATCAGATTCTCCCTGAGCACAAGTTAGAGGTGGCACAATACGATACGCCGGCCATCTCACATCCCGATCGATTCTTGGTGCTACTGCAGTCAGGGGATGAGGTGCTTGATTATCGGCAAGCCGTGAATAAATACCAATGTTGTCAGATGCTCATCGAGGCGGGAGGCGATCATAGCTTCGTCGGCTATGAGCAGCAGATGCCAGGGATCTGTGATTTCCTGTTTCTTGACAAATAGACATGTAGGGCCGCAACATGGCCTGAATAACAATATATTGTGTGCGCTATGACTAACCAATACACTTCAGATGCAATTGAAGTCCTTAATGGACTCGACCCGGTAAAACGTCGCCCCGGTATGTACACCGACACCACCCGCCCCAACCATTTGGGACAAGAGGTGATCGATAACAGTGTCGACGAGGCCCTCGCGGGACACGCGACCAAAATTGACGTGATACTGCATAAGGACAATTCGCTCGAGGTGATCGACGATGGCCGCGGCATGCCGGTGGACATCCATCCCGAAGAGGGGATACCTGGGGTAGAGCTTATCCTCACCAAGCTGCACGCCGGCGGTAAGTTTTCCAATAATAACTATCAGTTTTCCGGTGGTCTGCACGGGGTGGGGATCTCTGTGGTCAATGCGCTCTCTAATCGCGTCGAGATCACGGTGCGAAGGGGCGGTCAGGTCTATGAGATGGCCTTCGCCCACGGTGACAAGGTAGATGACCTGACGGTGACAGGTACCTGTGGTCGACGCAACACGGGCACGCGGGTCCATTTCTGGCCGACTGCCAGTTATTTCGACTCGGTTAACTTCTCGATTCCCAAGCTTATCTATCTGCTAAGAGCCAAGGCGGTACTCTGTCCTGGGCTGCGCATCAAGTTTACCAACAAGCAGACGGGCGATATCGAAGAGTGGTGCTACGAGAGTGGCCTGACCGACTACCTCAAGTCGTCGACCAATGGCGCCATGACGCTGCCCCAGGAACCTTTTATCGGCAGCATGCAGGGCAATACCGAGGCGGTAGACTGGGCCATCACCTGGTTGCCCGAGGGCGGAGACTCCCTCAACGAGAGTTATGTCAACCTGATCCCGACGCCGCTGGGGGGGACTCATGTCAATGGCTTCCGTCAGGGACTGCTGGAGGCGATGCGCGAGTTTTGTGAGTTTCGCAACCTGATCCCCAGAGGGATCAAACTATCACCCGAAGATATCTGGGATCGCAGCAGCTTTATCCTGTCGATCAAGATGCAAGACCCTCAGTTTGCCGGACAGACCAAAGAGAAACTCTCCAGTCGTCAGAGCGCGGCGTTCGTATCGGGTGTCGTCAGAGATGCCTTCAGCCTCTGGCTCAATACCCATACGGATCAGGCCGAGGCCCTGGCCGAGATGTGCATCAGCAACGCCCAGAAACGCCTGAAGGCGGCCAAGAAGGTGGCGCGTAAGAAGGTGACCTCTGGGCCTGCGCTACCGGGTAAGTTGACCGATTGTAGCGGCCAAGACCCTATGCGAGGCGAACTCTTCCTGGTGGAGGGTGACTCGGCAGGCGGCAGTGCCAAGCAGGCCAGGGATCGTGAATTCCAGGCGATCATGCCGCTGCGGGGTAAGATTCTTAATACCTGGGAGGTGGAGGCCTCGCAGGTGCTGGCCTCTCAGGAGGTGCACGACATCTCGGTCGCCATAGGTTGTGACCCGGACAGCAACGATATCTCCGAACTCAGATACGGCAAGATCTGTATCCTGGCCGATGCCGACTCGGATGGTCTGCATATTGCCACCCTGCTGTGTGCCCTGTTTATGAAGCACTACAAGGTGCTGGTGGAGAAGGGACACATTTATGTGGCCATGCCGCCGCTGTTTAGGGTGGATGTGGGCAAAGAGGTGTACTACGCCCTGGATGAAGCCGAGAAGCAGGGGATATTAGATCGCATCACTGCCGAGAAGAAGAAGGGTAAGGTGCAGGTGACCCGATTCAAGGGATTGGGTGAGATGAACCCACTGCAGCTGAGGGAGACCACCATGGATCCCAACACCCGAAGACTGGTACAGTTAACCATAGATGATGCCGAGGACACCCTGGCCATCATGGACATGTTGCTGGCCAAGAAGCGTTCTGGCGATCGTAAGACCTGGCTTGAAACCAAAGGCGACTTAGCCCAGCTATAGCTATGTCATTAAAATAAAAAGATAAATCGTTAGACAAGCTTAATATAATGCATAATAAAAGAGTTAGTTGTTATTTTCTGAGTGCGATGTTTGCCATGGTGGCATCGGGCGTGGCCCTGACGGTACGTGCCGAGCAGCCCATCATGATCACAGTCACCAAGGGATTTGGACTCTCCTTATATGCCTCGGATCTCGGTGATGCCAAGCAGATGGCGCTGGGTGATGAGGGTACGCTGTTTGTCGGCTCCTATAAGTCTGGCAGCATTCAGGCCTTGGCGGACAGTAACGCCGATGGCCGTGTAGACAAGCGTTACGTGGTCGCTAAGGGGCTCGAGTACCCTGAGGCGATCGCTTTTTACAAAGGGGATCTCTATGTTGCCGAAGAGGAGCGTATTCTGCGCTTCGTGGACATAGAGAACCGCCTGCGACGTCCGGGCCGGGGCAAGGAGGTCTACGACCGTCTGCCGGG